>JANYCM010000198.1 GCA_025360285.1 Sphingomonadales bacterium | reverse complement strand
CGATACACCCGCCGCCAGCGTCGTGTTGGTCGCCATCGCGATCCCACCAATGCCCGCCGCCGTGTTCGTGCCAACCGTAACCGTGCCATTGTTGATGCCAAGGTTGGTGAAGCTGTTGTTGCCGTTCAGCACCAGATTGCCGCTACCGATCTGACTTATCGAGCCTGGACCACTGATGTCGCCATTCAAGGTCAACGTGCCAGCTCGTGTATTGATAAGGCCGTCGCCAAGCGTAACCACAGCATTGCCGAGCGCCACGTTGAGGTTGTCCACGTCAAGCCGCAATGTCGTACCGGACGACATGGTCAACGTCCCCGTCCCCAACGCCGTATTGCTGAGCACTGCGATCTGGCCAGCTGTGAGCGTGGTGCCGCCCTGATAGCTATTGTTGCCGCCAAGACGCAGCGAACCACTGCCTTGCTTGGCGATCGCACCCGCTCCCGAAATCGGCGCCGTGATCGTCGCCGTCACACCGGTATCGGTGAAAATGAAGCTGGACGACGCTGTTGTCAGTGCGCCGGCACCGCTGGCAGTCAGGTTATAGCCATCGGTCGCAAATTGCAGGCCCTGGAAGGCAAAGCTGTTAACCAAATTAACGGTGCCTGCCGTGTTCATGAACACGCCGACACTATTGGGCTGCCAGCTGGCATTGATCTGGCTTGGCGGTCCGCCTGTCCAGTTGGTGCCATTGGTGCTCCAAGTGCCAGAACCACCGCTGATCACGCCATTGCCAACACCATCAGCGCCGTCCCAATAAAGAAGCAGCGAACCAGGAGACGTCACCACAAGGTTGACCTGGCCTGCGATCAGCGTCTGAACAACGCCCGTCGCGCCATTGGCGAGCGAATTGATCGTCAGTGTGTTATCGGTAAGCGCGCCACCATAATTAATCAGATTGTAGATACCCGGCCCAAACGTCCCGCCGGCTGATTGGGTTACCGTTAGCAGACCATCCAGGGTCAAATTGCCATTGACAAGGATACGATCATTGAAAGCGCCACCAATTGTGTTGGCCGCACCAAGTTCAAAATTGAGATTGGAGCTGTTATTAAGTGTGAGCGAGCCAAGAGTCAGCGGCCCAACCGAATTGCCCGGATTGATGTTCCCGCCATTGTTTATCGTGACACCGCCAGCGATGACGCCGGAGCCGGTGAGCGTTGCACCGCTATACACCGTCACCGCCAGTGTCGCCGTCGTCAATTGACCGATCACGTTCAGAGTGCCGGCGCGAACCTCAAACGCTCCATCCAGTATATTATTGGCATTGGTCAACGACAATTGATCGCTGCCAGCTTTGTAGCTGGAGCCACTACCCGACAGTACGCCGCTCAAAGTCAGGTCGCTGTTACCACCGATCCAGCCAAAGCCAGCAATTGTCACATTGTTGGCCACCGTCAGCGCCGAACCACTGTCATTCAGCAAACCGCCGGGACTGAGCGTGACAAGCCCAGTTCCAAGCGACGTTGCTGTACCTATCGAAACCGTGGCACGGTTGACTGTCGTACCACCACTGTACGTGTTAGCGGCAGACAATATCAAACGACCGGGCGCATTGCCATCGGTTGTCAGGCTGCCGGCGCCGGTGATTTGGCCAGACAGCGTCACAGTATTGCCATCGGTTATAAGATGGCCATTGTCGGGGTTAAACGCCGGTGTGCCACCAACTGTGCCGCCCAGGCCCAGGGTCAAGACACCGTTCAAAGTGATGCCGTTGGCAATGGTAAATGTCTGGCCACCCGTAGTGCCGGCGATAAGGCCGGTACCATTGGCCGCGGTGAGCGCGCCGGTACCAAGGTTATTGCCACCGGCAACCTGAATGGCGCCAGCATTGAGGCTGGTGCCGCCGGTGTAAGTGTTGACACCCGTCAATGTAAGCGTGCCGGTACCGATCTTGGTCAGGGTATCGCCGCTCACTACACCTGACAGGGTGAAGGCATTGCCGTTGGTATCAACCGTGCCGGTGCCCGTGATGGACACTGCGTTCCCGAGATTGACGTTCGCTGCACCCGATTGCAACGTTGTGCCCGTCGCCATCGCCAGGGCACCCGTGCCCAACGCCGTGTTACTGGCAACCTGGATCGTCCCCGTAAGGAGGCTGGTGCCGCCGGCATAGGTGTTGGCGCCACCGAGCGCCAATGTGCCAGCGCCTTGTTTCACGATGGCACCTGCCCCGGCAATCGTGCTGTTGATGGTGGCCGATACGCCAGGATCCGTGATGATGAATGTGCTGACCGGCGTGCTGATGGTGCCGCCGGTAAGAACATAGCCCGTTGTGCTGAACTGCAGACCCTGCGCGGTGAAGGTCGAGTTCAGCGTGACTGTGCCAGCAGTGCCTTGGAATATTCCGACGCTGGTATTGATCCACTGCGTGTTGATCGCGCTTGGCGCCGGGCCCGTCCAGTTGAAGCCACCCGTCGACCAGGTGCCAGTGCCACCATCGATAGCGCCATTGCCCACAGTATCGGCACCATCCCAATATTGGAAGAAAGTGCCCGGTGCAGCAACGACAAGATTAATCTGCTTGGCGCCGGCATTATTCTGGATAACGCCTGCAAAACCACCCGGCAGCGAGCCAATAACCAGGCCATTATCGACTACTGAGCCGTAAGTGAACAGATTGTAGAGGCCGACACCGAACGTGCCGCCTGCCGATTGGGTGACGTTCAGAATACCGTCAAGCAGCAAGGCCCCAGTGACGATGATACGATCGTTGAGGACGCCCCCAGGCTGATTGGCCTGGCCCAGTTCATAGGTCAGCAGCGTGTTGTTGGACAGGTTGAGGTTGCCGACAGTCAAGGTACCGGGACTGTTACCCGGCGAGATCGTCGAGAAATCCGCCATGTTGACGGTACCAGCAATGCTGCCATTACCGCTCAGCGTCGTGCCGGCGGCAAAATTAACGATCGTGCCGGCGTTGTTGAGTGCGCCGTTGAGCAGCTGCAACTGACCCTGATTGACATTCAACGTGCCCAAATAGGTGTTGGCGGTGTTGGTGATGATCAACTTGTCAGTACCGACCTTATAAAATTCGCCGGTTCCTGAAATGACGCCGGTTAACGTCAGGTCGCTGCTGCCACCGATCGTGTTGCGAATGCCGCCCACGACCACATTGTTCGCTGCGGTCAACGCACTGCCGCTGTCATTGCGAAGGCCGCCAAAGTCATTGAGGGTGACAGTGTTGGTGCCAAGACCATTGCCATTGCCAAGATAGGCAACAACTCGAGACAGCGTAGTACCCCCCGAAAAACTGTTGTTGGCGTTGACAAACAGACGCCCGACACTTTGGCTAACAAGGCCGCCAGCGCCACTAATCGTGCCGTTGAGGGTCAGATCAGTGCCGCTGGTCTGAACCAGGCCGGTGGTCAAATCGACGGAAAAATCATTGGGCTCACCCGAGAAGCCGAGTGTTGTCGTCCCGGCGCCCAGGACGATGCTGTTGGCCAGCGCGATAACCGAATGTTGCGCTGTCCCGGCGACGAACGTCGTGCCCCCGGTTGTCGTCAAAGTGCCGGAGCCTATGGCATTGCCATTCGAGATTCGCAGGGTACCGGCGTTAAGATTGGTGCCACCCGTGTAGGTGTTGTTAGTGCCCGTCAGCGTAAGTTGACCTGGACCTGCTTTGCTGAGCGAACCGGCGCCCGTAATTTGGCCAGAAAAGGTCGAGTCACTAGCGGCGGCAATCTCGATGGTACCCGCAGCATTCAAGGCCACGTCGCGCGCACTGGTAAGCGGCGCCGTGACACGCAAGGTCGACGTCCCGTCAAAGGAAATGCTGCCGGCAGCAGCACCAAGATTACCATTGCTGCTGATCTGCAACACGCCGTTGCTGATCGACGTCCCGCCGCCATACGTGTTGGCGCCCGTCAATATAAGCGTGCCGGCGCCATGTTTCTGCAACGTCGCGCCTAAAATCACACCATTGGCCGTCAAGGTCGTGCCACCCGCGGTGTCAATACGACCATAAACATTGGCGAGCGAGATCGACCTGCCCGTGGCAAAAGTGCCCGTCGTGTTCAGAACGCCGTTGCTGAGCGTCAGCGGGTTGGAAACACCAAGGCCCGAATCGGCACCGATCGAAACGGTAGCCTGTGTTACTGTCGTCACGCCATCATAGGTGTTGCCATTGGCCAGAACGACTGTGCCGGCAACGCCGCCGGACGACGAAATGATGTTGAGTGCCGATGTGCCGGAAACCGTGCCCCCCAGATTAAGGGTGTGGCCATTTGCATCGAACGTCGCGGCGGCACCGCTCAGGACGATATTGTTCAAGGCGTTAACAGACACACCGGCCTGCAACACAGTATCATTCGCCATGGTCAGACTGCCGCTGCCAAGCGCCGTGTTGGCACCGATCTGGATCGTGCCCGCATTCAGATTGGTGCCACCGCCATAGCCGTTACCGCCATTCAAGATCAGGGTACCAACGCCGATCTTGGTCATCGAACCGGCACCATTGATTTCGCCGTTCAATGTGAATGTGTTGCCATTGGTATCGACCGTGTCACCGCCCGTCAGGCTAAGCCCATTGGCAACGACGAGACCAGCCGCCCCCGATTGCAAAGTGGTGGCATCCGACATGGCCAGCACACCGGCGCCCAACGCATCATTGTTGGTCACGCGAATGGCGCCAACACGCAGATCCGTGCCGTTCGTATAGCTGTTGGCGCTGGTGAGAACCAGGGTGCCGGCGCTGGTCTTACGGACAGAGCCGCCAGCAATCACACCCGACAAGGTAAATTCATTGCCCTTGGTGTCGATAATTGCAATCCCGGCAGCATTCACGGCGTTGGCCAGAGCGAGCCCGGCGGCACCGGCGCGCAGCGTCGTCACATTCGCCAGGTTGAGCGCGCCCGTACCAAGCGCCGCGTCGTCGGTGACTTCGATCGTGCCCAAATTCAGCAGGGTTCCACCAGTGTAGCTATTGGCCGCCGTCAACTGCAACGTGCCAAGACCCGTCTTCGTCAAGATATTGCCCGACAAGACGCCCGACATGAACATGGCATGATTATTGGTGTCGATTGTAGAGTCAGCGGCCAGGACAATGGCGTTGCCAACGTTCAAATTATCCGCACCTGACTGCAGTACAGTCCCATCGGCCAATGTCACGGCACCCGTGCCGAGCGCCGCTTCATTGGTTATATTGATCGTGCCCGCATTCAGGCTGGTGCCACCCGTATAGGTGTTGGCATTGCTCAGAACGATCGTGCCCGCACCGTTTTTGGCAAGCGTTCCGGCGACGCCGCCATCTGCAATGACGCCCGAAAGCGTCCAGACATCACCGGCCCCTTGCGCCAGCAAACTGGCTGAGCCGGAAAGCGTAATCGCATTCGCCGTCGTGAAGGCGCCGCCGGCGGTCGCGAACTGCGTTCCATTGGCGAGAGCAACCGTACCGGTGCCTACCGAATTGCCATTGTAAACCCCGACTGTGCCAGCGTTGATATTGGTGCCGCCGGTATAGGTGTTAGCATTGGCAAGAAAGAGAACCCCGGAGCCCAGCTTGGTCAAAGGGCCACTACCGGAAATCAGACCTGGCGTCGCAAACGAATAACCCGCGGTGTCGATCGTTGCGGCACCGCCGAGCACAATATCATTGGAAACGACCAGGCCGGCACCGGCAAGAAGCGTCGTACCAGCCGCCATCACGAGTGCATCGGCACCAAGCGCGCTGTTGTTTCCGACCTGGATTGTGCCCGCATTGAGCGCAGTGCCGCCCGTATAAATGTTGGCGCCGTTCAACACCAAGCTGCCGGTGCCGCTCTTGATAAGACCATTGGCGCCAGCGACAACATCGGCAATCGTCGCAACATTCGCGCCAGTCACCGAGATTTCAGCCGTAGCGCCACCAGTCAACGTATCGCCGCTCAGCGAATAACCAGCCGCGGTGAAATTCAGCTTGCCAAAATTCTTGGCGCCGACAACCGAAACTGTGCCGCCAGTTACACCGAAATAGGCCTCCGAAGTTAGGAAATTGCCATAAGGCGTCTGCACATTGCTGGCTACATTGGTCCAGTTCGTTCCGGCAGCGCTCCAAATCCCCGACCCGCCTTCGATAGCACCATCATTGAGGCTGGCACCGTCCCAATAATAAGGTCCACCAAAGCTTACCTGCAGTCGCACCGATCCGGAATTGGCGAGCAACGCATAGGTATAGCCATTTGGCGTTGCACCCAGGATAGGATTGTTATTGGTCAGCGTATTCCCATAAGTGATCAACGTGTAGGTGCCGACGGTGAACCCCGTCAGAGCCGTGATGTTGATCGTGCCGGCCAAGGTCAGGTCGTGATTGACCACAATCAGATCATTGACGCCGCCACCTTGCACCGCCGGGTTGGCCAGTTCAAAATTGAGATTGGAACCCGCTGCGAGACTGAGATTATACGTCGTCAGGGTGCCGGGGCTGTTGCCGGGCGCGATGGTTGCACCATTGGCAATCGTGATTGTATGCGCGCCGGAAACCGTGCCCGATCCAACCAGACTGGCACCGCTGCTGACATTGATGTCGCTGGTCAGGACACCCGCCAGGTTCAATGTGCCCGCCGAAACCGTGGTCGCACCCGTGTAGTCGTTTACCAGACCGGAAATTGTCAGCGTGCCAGCGCCAACCTTGGTGATCGAACCCGCCGTCGCATTGTTGCGCAGCTGACCGCCCAACTCCAGGTCAAAGCCTCGCGTGTCGACCGTCAACAGATTGGCCATCCGGATCTTGTTATTGAGGACCAGATTATTGGCATAGGCCGCCAAGCCCGCCGCCGCCGAGATAGACACATCGCTGGCACTGCTGCCTATGGCATCGCTATTGGCCACACCCAGCACGCCCGAGGCAATGAAGGTTGACCCCTGATAGGTATTGGCAGCTCCGAGAACTACCGTACCATTACCCTGCTTGAGGAACACCCCTCCGGCTCCGGAAATGACACCATTCAGCGTCAACACATCCGGTGCCGTTGGCAATTCAATATTCAACTGGGTGTTAAGCACGAACGGGTTGGCCAGCGTGACGCTGCTGCTGGCATGCAAGATGTTGCCGCCCGCCCCATTGGTCGTGACGACATTGCTGTCGGCACCAAGCGAATTATTGCCTGACACCGCCACGCCGCCGACATTGAGCGCGATGCCACCCGTGAAACTATTGTTGGCATTGGCGAGTAACAAGGTGCCGCTGCCGGTTTTTGTCAGGCCGCCGCTGCCGCTGACCAAACCGCTCAAAGTGGTGCCGATCGGACCATTCACCGTCAGATTGGCATTGAGCGCAATTAGGTTGGCAAGATTTCGAT
>JANYCM010000147.1 GCA_025360285.1 Sphingomonadales bacterium | reverse complement strand
CCATGCGCGGCGCGTGGCACGGCAGATGCGCGCCGGCCAGGTGAACCTCAACTATGCGCCGGGTGACATGATGGCGCCGTTCGGTGGTTACAAGCAATCGGGCAATGGCCGCGAATGGGGCGACCATGCGTTCACCGATTTTCTGGAGACCAAGGCGATTATTGGTTGGGGCGCCGAAGAAGCGGCGGAGTAGCGAAACCCTCTCCCGCTTGCGGGAGAGGCGAGAGACGCCGCTTTTGCGGCGGCCCGGGTGAGGGTGTTTTTCTTGTGCCGACGCTGGGGAACACCCTCACCCGCCGCGCGCGACGAAGGTCGCCTCCGCGCTGGCACCCGAGTCGCCTCTCCCGCAAGCGTTTGAGGAAAAATGGGAAAACCAATGACCATCCACACCAAAATCTGTGACCTGCTCGGTGTCGAGCACCCCGTCCTCCTCGCCGGCATGGGGGGCGTCTCCTATGCCGAGGTCTGCGCCGCCGTCAGCGCCGCCGGCGGGTTCGGCTCGCTCGGCATGGCCGGCGTCAGCCCGCGCGGCATTGCCGAACAGATGGCGCGGGTGCGGGATCTGACCGACAAGCCGTTCGGGGTTGATCTGCTCACCGCCCAGCCCGAATCGCTGACCGCCAGTGTCGATGTCATCATCAAGGGCGGCGCGAAGGCGTTCATCGCCGGGCTGGGCGTGCCGGTGGCGATCGTAACCGAATTGAAACAGGCGGGCGTCATCGTAATGTGCATGGCCGGCAATGTCCGCCATGCCGTCAAGGCGGTGGATGCGGGCTGTGATGTGGTGATCGCGCAAGGGACGGAGGCCGGCGGGCATACCGGATCGGTGGCCAGCGTCGCGTTGTGGCCGCAGGTGGTGGATGCTGTGCCGGTGCCGGTGATTGCCGCGGGCGGGCTGTTCGACGGCCGCGGGCTGGCGGCGGCGCTGGCCTTTGGCTGCGCCGGGGTGTGGCTGGGCACGCGCTTCATTGCGTCGGTGGAGGCGCATGCCGGTCAGCCCTACAAGGACGCCATCCTGGCGATGAGCGAGAGCGATACGGTGATCAGCAAGGTGTTCACCGGCAAGACGCTGCGCGCCATCGCCAATGACTCGACGCGCGGGTTTGAAGGCCAGGAGGCCAAGCCGTTTGCGGCGCAGGTGGCGGAATCGGTGGCGCTCAACCGGCTGGGGCCGATTGCCGGCGTGGTCGATGATGTCGATCCGGCGCGGCAGTGCCTGGCGGCCGGGCAGGGCGGCGGCGCGATCCATGACATTTTGCCGGCCGGCGACATTGTGCGGCGGATCATGTCCGAGGCGGAGGCGACGTTGCGGGGGTTAGCGGCTCTTTAGGGTCGGTGCGATCCGCGCGGCTTCGGCCAGCGTGGTTTCGGGGGACGGCACACCCGAATCGACATGCCCCTGGGCGGCGCGGTGGATGGCCTTGCGGATGCGCGGATAGGTGCCGCAGCGGCAGATGTTGGTGATCGCGGCATCGATATCGGCATCGCTGGGGCGGTGATTTTCCTTCAGCAGCGCTGCCACCGCCATGATCATGCCGGATTGGCAATAACCGCATTGTGGCACTTGTTCGGCGATCCAGGCCTGTTGCACCGGGTGCGACCGATCATCGGACAGGCCTTCGATAGTGGTGACGAAGCTGCCCTCGATGGTGCCGATCGCCACCTGGCAGGATCGTTGCGGCTTGCCATCGACATGAACGGTGCAGGCGCCGCACAGGCCGGCGCCACAGCCGAATTTGGTGCCCGTAAGGTTCGACGCATCGCGCAGCGCCCAGAGCAGCGGGGTTTCGGGCGGCATCTTGTAATGGACAGGATTGCCGTTGACGGTGAATTTGGTCATGGATCGATGGTGTAGCGCAAGGATTGCCGCCATGGAACTGACCACGATCGATTATCGCGTTGATGGCGCCATCGCCCGGGTGACGCTCAACCGCCCGGCCGAACTCAACACCATGAACAAGGCGTTCTGGCACGAGCTGATCACGGTTTTTGAAGCGATCGATGCCGAGCCGGGGGTGCGCGCCGTCATCATCGCCTCGACCGGGAAGCATTTCACCGCAGGGCTCGACCTGAACATGGCGGCGGCGGTGGGCAGCGGCAAGCCGGTGGATGCAGGACGGGCGCGCGAATATTTCCGCCGCGAAGTCAAGCAGATGCAGGAGACGTTCAACATTGTCGATCGCTGCCGGGTGCCGGTGATCGTGGTGGTGCAGGGCGGCTGCATCGGCGGCGGGGTGGATTTCGTCACCGCGTGCGATATCCGCCTGTGCACGGACAATGCGTTTTTCACCATCCAGGAGGTCAATATCGCCATCGTGGCGGATGTCGGCACCTTGCAGCGTATTCCCTATCTGCTGCCGCAGGGCCTGGTGCGCGAATTGGCCTATACCGGCCGGCGCTTCCCGGCGGCCGAGGCGCGGCAGTATGGCTTTGTCAACAATGTGCTGGCCGATCATGACGCGGCGCTGGCGGCGGCCGAGGCGATGGCGCTGGAAATCGCCGCCAAATCGCCGCTGGTCATCACCGGCATCAAGCAGGTGCTCAACGAAGGCCGCAGCCAGACCATCGAGCAGGGGCTGGAATATGTGGCGCTGTGGAACGCCGGCATGTTGCAGGGGGAGGATGTGCCCAATGCGGTAAAGGCGCAGATTGCCAAACAGGCAGCGGTGTTTGCTGACCTGAAGGGGTGAATAAGGTCGCCTGCGGCACAACACCCGCTTGCCCCCTGCGCTGCATCGCGTCATAGGGGGCGCATTCCTTACCGGGGGTCGCTCCGGCCATTCTGCACTGGGGCTTTGATGCGCAAGATGTCGCGCCTGTTTCTGTTGGTCCTGATGGCGCTGGCGCCGCTGGGCATGTCTGTTTCGGCGCTGGCCCAGGCCGATGCGCCCGCCGCGGCGCCGGTGCCGGCCGTGACGACCGCGGCGATCCCCAGCGGCACGCCCGATTATGTAACGGCGACGCCGGGCATAGGCCAGCCGGCCCCCGAAGGCATTGCGCTGCAGCCGCCGGTGACGTCGATCGGCGTTGAAGCGCACAAGCTGGTCGATACCATCCTGGATCCGGTGATGTTTGCCGTGTCGATCTTCGTGCTCGGCCTGCTCGCCTGGACGGTGTTCCGTTATCGCGCCGCCGCCAACCCCAAGGCGTCACGCACCAGTCACAATACGACGATCGAGATCATCTGGACGGTGGTGCCGGTGCTGATCCTGGTGGTGATCGCGGTGCCGTCATTCCGGCTGCTGGCCAACCAATACAGCCCGCCCAAGGCCGATATCACCATCAAGGCGACCGGCCACCAATGGTATTGGGAATATAGCTATCCCGACCAGGGCAATTTCAGCTTTGATTCGGTGATGCTGACCGAGGCCGAATCCGCCAAGCGCGGCTCGCCCAATCTGCTCGATGTCGATAACCGCATCGTCCTGCCCGTCGGCGCCACGGTACGTGTGTTGACGACGGCCGCCGATGTCATCCACGCCTGGGCGATGCCGGCATTCTGGGTGCAGATGGATGCGGTGCCGGGCCGGGTGAATGAAACCTGGTTCAAGGTCGAACGCCCTGGCGTCTATTTCGGCCAGTGCTTCCAGCTTTGCGGCACCAAGCATGGTTTCATGCCGATCGCCGTCGAAGTCGTGTCGAAGGAAAAATTCGCCGCCTGGATCGCCGCCAAGCAGAAGGAAAACGGCATTGCGCCCGCTGCTGCTGCTGCGCCTCCTGCTGCGGTTGCCCCAACGCCTGTCGCGGCGCCTGTCGCTGCCCCCGCCGCCTGATTACAGGGACCCGCCAATGGCCACCCCATCCGCCGTAACATCATCCTTGTCCGGTCATGACCATGCCCATGACCATCATGACGATCACAAGCTGAGCTTTGTCCAGCGCTGGCTGTTTTCGACCAACCACAAGGATATCGGCACGCTGTATCTCATCTTCGCGATCATCGCCGGCACTATCGGCGGCGCGATTTCGGGCATCATGCGGCTGGAACTGGCGCAGCCGGGCATCCAGTATCTGACCTTCTTCACGCAGGGCAATCTCGACGCTTCCTATCACCTGTGGAACGTCTTCATCACCGCCCATGGCCTGATCATGGTGTTCTTCACCGTCATGCCGGCGATGATCGGCGGCTTTGGCAATTGGTTCGTGCCGATCATGATCGGCGCCCCCGACATGGCCTTTCCGCGCATGAACAATGTGTCGTTCTGGCTGCTGGTGCCGTCCTTCCTGCTGCTCGTCGGATCAATGTTTGTCGAAGGCCCGGCGGGATTCAACGGCGTCGGCACCGGCTGGACGCTCTATGCACCGCTCAGCACATCGGGCCATCCGGGGCCGGCGGTCGATATGGCGATCCTGTCGCTGCATCTCGCCGGCGCC
>JANYCM010000139.1 GCA_025360285.1 Sphingomonadales bacterium | reverse complement strand
TCACCAAACAGTAATTGCCAGACCGACATATCGAAATCGATGCGGCGCGCGCTGAACAATTGCGGCTGCTGCGCCCAATCCGGGTTGGCGACCGACAGGCCTTCGGCGTGGAAGCGCAAGGCGGGATCAAGATAAAGCTGGAAGTCCCCTGCCACCTTGACCGGCCGGCCGACCTTTGCCGTGGCGATTCGTTCGAATGTCCCCTGCCAGAAGCGCCCGCGGGTGACATATTGGATGACATAGAACAGGGCGAGCAGCGCCAGGATGATGGCGCCGCCAACGGCGAGACGACGCGGCCAGCGTGGCCCGGGCGCCGTCATGATCGGCATGGCAGCAGGGGCATGATTTGAGTCCATCTGGGTGACAACCCGGCGAAGCGCCCGGCGTTCCCTGCCATGGCCGCAATGATCATTGGTTGCAATCGGATGACAGGCGCTTTATGGTACGCTGCTTCGCATGACCGAACCGCCCGGCTGAATGGGCTGCCGTGGCGGTTCAATGATGCGTCTTAAGGAGACAAAATGCCCAAGCTCAAGACCAAGAGCGGTGTGAAGAAACGCTTCAAGATCACCGCGTCCGGCAAGGTCAAGCACGGCGTCGCTGGCAAGCGTCACCGTCTGATCAGCCATAATGCCAAATATATTCGCCAGAATCGCGGAACCTCGGTGCTTGCCAAGTCGGATACCCCGACGATCAAGCTCTGGGCGCCGTACGGCCTGAAATAGGAGGGCCGGTAAATGGCACGCGTCAAACGTGGTACGACGACCAAGGCTCGTCATAAACGCATTCTTGATCAGGCGAAGGGCTATTACGGCCGCCGCAAGAACACCATCCGCATCGCCAAGCAGGCGGTGGAAAAGGCCGGGCAATATGCCTATCGCGATCGCAAGGTTAAGAAGCGCAGCTTCCGCGCCATCTGGATCCAGCGCATCAACGCTGCGGTGCGCGAACAGGGCCTGACCTATGGGGTGTTCATGCACGGCACCAAGCTTGCCGGCATCGAGATTGATCGCAAGATCATGGCCGACATGGCGATGCACGAACCCGAAACCTTTAAGGCCATCATCGCGCAGGCCCAGGCCGCGCTTGATGCCAAGATCGCTGCGTAACAGCATCGACGACAAGGACATCAAGGGGCGCGGAAGGGCAACCTTCCGCGCCCCTTTTGTTTTGGGCTTTGACCCTGTAACCGGCACGCCCCGGGGAGAGACGATGACCACCGAAACTTTACAGGCAGACATTCTGGCCCAGATCGCCGCCGCGGCCGCGCCCGAGGCGCTGGAGGCGGTGCGCGTTGCCGCGATGGGCAAATCCGGGTCAGTGACGGCGCTGTTGAAGACGCTGGGCGGCATGGCGCCCGAGGAGCGCCAGGCGCAGGGGCCGCGTTTCAATGGCCTGCGCGAGGCCGTTACCGCGGCGCTGACGGCGCGCAAGGCCGAACTTGAGGCGGCGGCGCTGAATGCGCGGCTGGTGGCCGAGCGGCAGGACATGACGCTGCCGGTGGCACCGGCGCTGGTCGGCAGCATCCATCCGGTCAGCCAGGTGATGGACGAACTGGCGGAAATCTTCGCCGACCTGGGCTTTGCCGTCGCAACCGGCCCGGAGATCGAGGACGATTGGCATAATTTCAGCGCGCTCAACATCCCGGAAACCCATCCGGCGCGGGCGATGCACGATACTTTCTATTTCCCGGACATGGACGCCGACGGCCGCAAGATGCTGCTGCGCACCCATACCTCACCGGTGCAGATCCGCACGATGATGACGCAGACGCCGCCGATTCGCATCATCGCGCCGGGGCGGGTGTACAGGTCCGACAGCGACGCGACCCATACGCCGATGTTCCACCAGATCGAAGGCCTGGTCATCGATCGCGGCACCACCCTCGCGCAACTGCGCTGGACGCTGGAAACCTTCATCAAGGCGTTCTTCGAGGTTAATGACGTGACCTTGCGCTTCCGCCCGAGCTATTTCCCCTTCACCGAGCCGTCGGTCGAAGTCGATGTCGGTTATTCGTCAAAAACCGGCAAGCCGGCAGCGGCAGGCGATGTCGACAAATGGCTGGAAGTGCTGGGCAGCGGCATGGTCCACCCGCGTGTCATCGCCGCCTGTGGGCTGGACCCGACCGAATATCAGGGCTTCGCCTTTGGCACCGGGGTCGATCGGCTGGCCATGCTGAAATATGGCATGACCGACCTGCGCGCGTTCTTCGATGCCGATCTGCGCTGGTTGAAGCATCATGGCTTTTCGGCCTTTGATGTGCCGACGATCGCCGCGGGAGTGGGGGCATGAAGTTCACCCTGTCCTGGCTCAAGGAGCATCTGGAAACCACTGCCTCGGTCGATGAGATCGCAGCGGGGCTGACGGCCTGCGGGCTGGAGGTCGATGGGATTGATGACCCGACGGCAAAGCTCGCCGCGTTCACCATCGCCCATGTCCTGACCGCCGGGCCGCATCCCCAGGCCGACAAATTGCAGGTACTGAGCGTCGATACCGGCACCGGTGCCCCGGTGCAGGTGGTGTGCGGCGCGCCGAATGCGCGCGCCGGCATGAAGGGCGTGTTCGGCGCGCCGGGGACGTTCGTGCCGGGCAGCGGGATCATGCTGAAAGTGGCGGCGATCCGCGGCGTCGAATCGCGCGGCATGATGTGTTCGATGCGCGAGCTGGAATTGAGCGAGGAACATGACGGTATCATCGCGCTGCCGGACGATGCGCCCGTTGGCGTGCGCTATATTGATTGGGCTGGTCTGGCCGATCCGGTGTTCGATGTGGCGATCACGCCGAACCGCCAGGATTGCATGGGGGTGCGCGGCATCGCGCGCGATCTGGCGGCGGCGGGCCTGGGCCGGTTGAAGCCGCTGGCCGAGGCGTATCGGGTTGCCGATTTCGCCGTGCCGCGCGCCGGGCCGGGGCCGGATGTGCGCACCGACGATCCGGCCGGCTGTCCGGCGTTCTTTGCCTGCACCGTCAGCGGCGTGACCAATGGGCCGTCGCCGGCCTGGTTGCAGCAGAAACTGCGGGCGATCGGGCAAAAGCCGATTTCGGCGCTGGTCGATATCACCAACTTCATCATGTTCGATCTGGGCCGGCCGCTGCATGTTTATGATCGCGCCAGGCTCGCTGGCCCGCTTGTGGCGCGCAAGGCGCTCGCCGGCGAACAGGTGCAGGCGCTCAATGGCAAGACCTATGGCGTTGACGCCAGCATGACGGTGATCGCCGACAACCGCGAGGTGCACGACATCGGCGGCATCATGGGCGGCATGAGTTCGGGTTGTTCGGCTACCACCACCGACGTGCTGATCGAATGTGCCTATTTCGAGCCCGAGGGCATCGCGCGCACCGGGCAGAAACTGCTGCTGACCAGCGACGCCCGCACACGGTTCGAACGCGGGGTCGATCCGGCGTTTCTGGATGACGGGCTGGCGATCGCGACGCATCTGGTGCTGGCATTGTGCGGCGGCACGGCGAGCGAGGTTAGCCGCGCCGGCCAGGCGCCGGTTGCGGCCAAGACGGTGCACTATCGCCCGTCGCGGGTGCTCGGCCTCGCCGGCATCGATGTCGCCGCGGACGAACAGGCGGATATCCTGACGCGGCTGGGCTTTGGCGTAACGCGCGGCGATGTCTGGGCCGTCACCGTGCCAAGTTGGCGGCGCGATGTCGGCGTCGCCGGCGCCAGCGAAAGCTGGGACGGCGAGGCCGATCTTGTCGAGGAAGTCGTGCGCATCCATGGCCTTGACCGGGTCACGGCAGCACCGTTGCCGCGGATCGATGGCGTTGCCCTGCCGACGGCGACCCCGGCGCAGAAGCTGGAACGCCGGTTGCGGCGGGCGCTGGCAGCACGCGGCGCCGATGAAGCAATCACCTGGAGCTTCCTGCCACCGCGCGAGGCCGAGGCCTTTGGCGGGACGGCCTGGACTTTGGCCAACCCGATTTCGGCCGATATGGCGGCGATGCGGCCCTCGCTGTTGCCCGGCCTGCTGGCGGCGGCGAAGCGCAATGCCGATCGCGGCCAGGCGTCGGTGCGGCTGTTCGAAATCGGCCAGCGCTATCTGGCCGATGGCGAACATGCGACGGCAGCACTGCTGCTGGCCGGCGAAGCACGCGGGCGGGACTGGCGCAGCGGGCCGGCGACGGGTTTTGATGCCTATGACGCCAAGGCGGAAGCGCTGGCGGCCCTGGCGGCGGCGGGCGCGCCGGTCGATCGCCTGCAAGTAGCGCCGCCGGTCAGTGGCTGGTGGCATCCCGGCCGCAGCGGGCGGCTGGTATTGGGCAAGGTGGCGCTTGCCGATTTCGGGCTGCTGCACCCGGCGACAGTAGCAGCGTTCGACCTGAAGGGCGGCATCGCGGCGGTCGAACTCTATCTCGATGCGCTGCCACCGGCGCGCGGGCGCAAGGGCCGCGGCACCTATGCGCCGCCGGCGTTGCAGGCGGTGACGCGCGATTTCGCCTTTGTTGCCGATGAAACGCTCGCCGCCGACGTGCTGGTGCGTGCGGCAATGGGTGCCGACAAGGCGCTGATCACCGGCGTACGGCTGTTCGATCGCTTCGCGGGACCAGCGATCGGGGCAGGCAAGGTCAGCCTCGCCATTGAAGTGACGTTGCAGCCGGTTGGCGCAACGCTGACCGATGCCGAAATCGAGGCGGTTTCGGCATCGGTCATTGCGGCAGCGGCGAAGCTGGGGGCGGTACTGCGAGGATGACGACAACAATTTGAAACTTGTTATCGCAGCGACTGGATGATATCATTCGGCTATGCGTACATTGGTTGATATTCCTGACGACAAGATTTCGGCGCTCGATGCACTGGCGCGCCGCAAGTCCTGGTCGCGTGCCGAGGCCGTGCGGCAGGGAATCAACCGCCTGCTGGCAGCCGAAAAAGCCGCCGACATGCAGGCGCTTGATGAGGCCTTTGGTGGTTGGGACCATTTCGGCGTCGATGGGCTGGCGTATCAGCGCGCCATTCGCGCCGAATGGGACGATCGCCCCAACGCCATTTTGCCGGAGCCGGAAACACGGTGACACGGACCGGCATATTGCCCGACAGTGCCTTATTTGACAGCAACATTCTGATCGATTTTCTGAACCGTCGACCAGAAGCTCATGCGGTGTTCGCCGCCATTCCCGCCCGCTATGTAAGCGTCATCACACGGTCGGAAATATTGGTCGGCGTTCGTGATGAGCGATCGCGCCTCGCCGCCGAAAAATTGTTGGCGGTGTGCCTGATGTGCGACGTGACAGTGGCGATCGCCGACCGCGCGGCGCTTGTTTGCCAGCAGCACCGGCTGAAACTGCCCGATGCTCTGGTGGCAGCAACCGCCGGCGAGCTTGGCCTGCCATTGCTGACACGCGACGACGCCATGACATTGCTGCCAGGCACCATCGCGCCCTATCGTCTGCAATGACAGGCCGCCAGCTGCGCCCTACCCCGGCTGGCCCGGCCGCTGTGAATAGCCCGGCCGGCCGCGGACATCCTGGTCGCTGACCGGGGACAGCTTGATTTCGACGCGGCGGTTCTGGGCGCGGCCGGCTTCGGTGTCGTTGGTGGCGATGGGGAATTGCTTGCCATAGCCGCGCGTCGCGATGCGGGCGCGGTTGACGCCTTGATAGGACAAATAATCGGCAACGGCGGTGGCGCGGGCTTCGGACAGGCGCTGGTTGACGGCGTCGGTGCCGATCGCATCGGTATGACCTGACACATCGATGAAGGTCGATTGGTACGACGCCAGGGTCTGCGCCACCTGATCGAGCACCGGGCGGAATTCCGGGCGGACGGTCGCCGAATTGAAATCGAAGCTGATGCCCGAGGGCAGGCGCAGGTTGATCTCCTCGCCGCGGCGTTCCACCTCGATACCGGTATTGGCGGTGCGGGCGCGCAGTTCGCGTTCCTGCTTGTCCATGTAACCGCCAATGGCACCGCCGGCGATGGCGCCGATGCCGGCGCCGATGATGGTTTCCGTGCGGTTGTTGCGGCCACCCAATATGGCGCCCAGCAAGGCGCCGGACCCAGCCCCGATCAGCGCCCCGCCGCCGGCCTTGGACAGTGTCTGCTGGCCGGTATTGGGATCGGTGACACAGCCGCTGAGTGCCAGCGTTGAAGCCAGCGAAAAGGCGATTAAGCGGGTTTTGAGGGCCATTACACAAACTCCTGATGGCACAGATACGTCACCTGCGCCGATACCGCTGCGTGGTTAATGATTTTTGCTGACCATTCGATGAACGACCCCTTCGCGCCGCCGGCTTTTGTCCCTATCATCCCCCTGAGCGGGCAGCCTGGCCCCGCGCTGCCCTTTGGAGCCGATGCAGCCTTTTCCCTGGTCCGACGCCGCGATCATCTTCGTGCTGATCCTGATCAACGGCCTTTTGGCGATGTCGGAACTGGCGATCGTGTCATCGCGGCGGCCGCGGCTGCGCGGGCTGGCGGCCAGTGGCAGCCGCGGGGCGGCGGCAGCGTTGCGCCTGGCGGCCGATCCGGCGAAATTCCTGTCATCGGCGCAGATCGGCATCACGCTGGTCGCCATCGTCAACGGCGCCTTTTCGGGGGAGGCGCTGGGCACGCCGGTCGCGGCGCGGCTGACCGCCTGGTTCGGGGTGGCGCCGCATCTCGCCGATGACATCGGGCTTTCCATTGTCATCGTCATCATCACCTATGTCTCGCTGATCATCGGCGAATTGGTGCCCAAGCAGTTCGCGCTGCGATCGCCCGAAGCGATTGCCACCGCCGTGGCCCCGGCGATGGAGATTTTGACGAAATTATCGGCACCCTTTGCCTGGGCGCTCGATCGGTCATCGGCACTGGTGTTCCGGCTGCTCGGCCAGCGCCGCGATGCCGACCATGCGGTGACCGAGGAGGAATTGCGATCGGTGGTGCAGGAAGCCGAGACCGCCGGCATCATCGAGGAAAGCGAGCGCCAGATGATTTCGGGCATCATGCGCCTTGCCGATCGCCGGGTGCGCGGCGTGATGACACCGCGCGGCGAAATTGACTGGATCGACGCCGACATGGACGATGCCGCCATCCGCGCGCACCTGGCGGCCAGCCCGCACACCCGCCTGCCGGTGGCGCGCGGCAGTGTCGATAACATTATCGGCGTCTTGCAGGCACGCGATGTCGTGCAGGTGCTGATCGAAGGCCGGCCGCTGGATATCGCGGCGCTGGCGCGGCCGGCGCCGGTAATCCCCGATGTCATCGATGCTGTCGATGCGCTGGCGGTGCTCCGCGATGCGGTAATCCCGATCGCGCTGGTTCATGATGAATATGGCCATTTCGAAGGCATCGTCACACCGGCCGATCTGCTCGCCGCCATCGCCGGCGAATTCCGCAGCGATATCGACGATTTCAACGACCCGCCCGCCGTCGAGCGCGACGATGGCTCGTGGCTGTTCTCCGGCGCCCTGCCCGCCGATGAAATGGCCGATCGGCTGGGCTTCGATCTCCCCGAAGCCCGCGATTACGAAACCGTCGCCGGCTTTGTCCTCGAACATTTCCGGCATCTGCCCGAAACCGGCGAAAGCTTCATCCTCAAGCGTTGGAAGTTCGAAATCGCCGACATGGACGGCCGCAAGGTCGACAAG
>JANYCM010000125.1 GCA_025360285.1 Sphingomonadales bacterium | reverse complement strand
ATCCAGCAGCCGCTGGAGGGCATGGCCGGCCAGGCCGTGGTGCTGACCATCGCCCCGGCCACCGGCACCCCGCGCGATGTCACCGTCGTGCCCGTCGGCAGCGAAACACGGCTGCGCAATATTGACTGGATCGACGGCAACCGCCGCCGCGTCGCCGAATTGTCGGGCGGCAAGCTGGGCTATGTCTATTTGCCCGATACCGGCGGCGGCGGCTTCACCGCCTTCAACCGCTATTTCTTCGCCCAGACCGACAAGGCCGGCGTCATCATCGATGATCGCTTCAACGGCGGCGGCCAGGCGGCGGATTATATCGTCGAAGTGCTCGCCCGCCGCACCACCAACTATTGGCAAGCGCGCTATGGCAGCATCGATCGCACGCCCTATGCGGCGATCGATGGCCCCAAGGTGATGGTGGTCAACGAAGTCGCCGGATCGGGGGGTGACATGCTGCCCTGGATGTTCCGCGATCGCGGCCTGGGGCCGCTGGTCGGCAAGCGCACCTGGGGCGGGCTGGTCGGCATCGGTCCGATCCCGACCTTGATGGACGGCGGCAATGTCACCAGCCCCTCGGTGGCATTCTTCAGCCCCAAGGGCGAATGGGACGTCGAAAACCACGGCGTGGAAGCCGATATCCGTGTCGAGCAGGACCCCAAGGCCGTCGCCGCCGGCAAGGACCCGCAATTAGATACCGCCGTGGCGGTGGCGCTCGAGGCGCTGGCTAAGGCCCCGCGTCCGGCGCCAAAGCGCCCGGCGTTTCCGGTTTATGGCCAGACGTCGAAACAGTAGCGATTGAGGCGTTGCGCAGTGATCGGGGGCTTGGTAGTGTTCCCGCTTCGTTCACGCTGAAAGCACGCTATGGCCCGTGCCGCCACTCGCTATGTCTGCCAAAGCTGCGGTGCCGTCAGCAGCCGCTGGCAGGGGCAGTGCGGCGATTGTGCGGCATGGAACACCATCCAGGCTGAAGCGGCGCCGGTGGTGACAGCCTTTGCCGCCAAACATTCGCTGGGCAGCGGCGGCCGCAAATTCGCTATGGCCTCGCTCGCCGATGAGGTGGCGCTGCCACAGCGGCTGTCAACGGGCATTGGTGAGCTTGACCGGGCCCTGGGCGGGGTCGCCGGGGGTGAGGCGGGCGGGGTTGGCGGGCTGGTGCCGGGGTCGGTGGTGCTCATTGGCGGTGATCCGGGGATCGGCAAGTCGACATTGTTGTTACAGGCGGCGGGGCGGATGGCGCGGGATGGCCATGCCGTCGCCTATGTGTCGGGGGAGGAAGCCGCCGATCAGGTGCGACTGCGCGCCCGGCGGCTGGGGCTGGCGCGCGCCGATGTGGCGCTGGCCAGCGAAACATCGGTACGCGATATTTTGACGACGCTGGCCGCCGGGCCGCCGCCGGCGCTGCTGGTCATCGATTCGATCCAGACGATGCATTCCGACACGCTGGAGGGCGCGCCGGGTACTGTGTCACAGGTGCGGGCATCGGCGCAGGAGCTGATTCGCTATGCCAAGACCAGCGGTTGTGCGCTGATCCTGGTCGGCCATGTCACCAAGGATGGCCAGCTGGCGGGGCCGCGGGTGCTGGAGCATATGGTCGATACCGTGCTGTATTTCGAAGGCGAGCGCAGCCACCAATATCGCATCCTGCGGCCGGTGAAGAACCGCTTTGGCGGCACCGACGAGATCGGCGTCTTTGCGATGGGTGCCGAGGGACTGGAGGAAGTCAGCAACCCGTCGTCCCTGTTCCTGACCGATCGCGATGCGGCGGTGACGGGGGCGGTGGTGTTCCCGGCGATGGAGGGGACGCGGCCAGTGCTGTGCGAAATCCAGGCGCTGGTGGTGCGGGTGCCATCGGGCGCCACGCCGCGCCGGGCAGTGGTCGGATGGGATTCGGGGCGGCTGTCAATGCTGCTGGCAGTGCTGGAGGCGCGCTGCGGATTGGGCTTTGGCAATCACGAAGTCTATCTGAACGTCGCAGGCGGGCTGAAGGTTTCCGATCCCGCCGCCGATCTGGCGGTGGCGGCAGCGCTGATTTCGGCGCTGACCGACCGGCCGGTGCCCCATGACGCGGTGGCATTTGGCGAGGTGGCGCTGTCGGGCGAATTGCGCACCGCGGGGTTGGCGTCATTGCGGCTGAAGGAGGCCGCCAAGCTCGGGTTTACCCGCGCACTGGTGCCGGCGAGCACGGCGGCGGGCGGCGCGATCCGGACAACGGGGTTCAAGACGCTGGGCGCGCTGGTCGATCATCTGGTGCCGGACAAGGGATAGGGGCGCAAAAAAGGGCGGCAGCGGTTGCCCGCTGCCGCCCGGTTTTCAGCCTTTGCCGGCGATCAGAGCGAGGTCAGGTTGACCGCAGCCTGCTTGCCGCGACGATCTTCTTCCAGTTCGAACGAGACGCGCTGGCCTTCGTTCAGATTGGACATGCCGGCGCGTTCCACCGCCGAAATGTGCACGAACGCATCGGGGCCACCATCTTCACGTTGAATGAAGCCGAAACCC
>JANYCM010000105.1 GCA_025360285.1 Sphingomonadales bacterium | reverse complement strand
CGGCGGTGTCGCCCATCAGCGCCAGCACGTCGCCGACCTGTTCGGGGGGCACGCCGAATTTTTCGATGACTTCGGCGCGGTCGATACGCTGATTCTTCATCGTGTCGAGGCAATCGATGCCCGGCTGGATCAACTGCATCAGATCCTTGTCGGACGAAACGATGGTGACATCGAACCCGGCGCGTTTCGCCGCCAGCGCATAGGAAGCGATGATGTCATCGGCTTCATAACCGGCTTCCTCGATGCACGGCACGCTGAACGCACGCACCGCATCACGGATCAGCGGGAATTGCGGTACCAGATCTTCGGGCGGCGGCGGCCGGTGCGCCTTGTATTCGGCATACATGTCATTGCGGAAGGTATGGCTGCCGGCATCGAGGATGACCGCCAGATGCGTCGGCGCCTCGGCCTTGTTGAGCTCGCCGATCAGTTTCCACAGCATGGCGGTAAAGCCATAGACCGCGCCGACCGGCGTGCCCTGCGGATCGGTCAGCGGCGGCAGCCGGTGATAGGCGCGAAAGATATAGCCGGAGCCATCGACGAGATAGAGGTGCTGCTTGCTCACGCAGGCGATCCTAGCAGGGCTTCCGGCGCGCGGCGAGCGTGGCTTGCGCGGGCGCCGGCGGCACGGAATAAGGGGCGGCCCTTACCGGAGAGACACCGATGAAGTCACTGCCCGCTGCGCTTGTTGCCATAGCCCTTTTCGCCGCTGCACCGGCGTGCGCCCAGGTCGGCCCCCTGCCGGCACAGCCGGCGGTGGTGCCACTGCCGCTGGGCGCGCTGACGCCGATAGCGGTGCGCGACGCGGGCTTTGCCGCCGCCAATGACGGCAAGACCTTCGGGCTGGGCATCGATACCGCCGAGGTTGGCAAGGTGCTGGTCGCCGGCGGCGGCAAGGCCGAACGCGTCGAATTGGGCGTCACGGCGCTGCTCGTCCGCATCTCCGGCCATGTCGTGCTGATCGATACCGGGCTGGGCACCGGCGCCAAGGGCGTGCTGGTGGACAGCCTGGCCAAGGCCGGCGTCAAACCGGCTGATATCACCGACATTTTGATCAGCCATGGCCATTTCGACCATGTCGGCGGGCTGGTCGGTGCCGATGGCAA
The DNA here is from genome assembly GCA_025360285.1 of Sphingomonadales bacterium. Taxonomy (GTDB): domain Bacteria; phylum Pseudomonadota; class Alphaproteobacteria; order Sphingomonadales; family Sphingomonadaceae; genus Sandarakinorhabdus. The sequence goes on along the minus strand of JANYCM010000105.1, from coordinate 4,937 downwards.
GCCGGTGTTTGCAAAGGCCGTGGTGCGCATGACGGCAGGCGAATGGGCCAGCATCAAGGGCGCTGCCACCAATGCCAGCCTGGTGGCGGCGATCGGGCCCAGCGTCCAGACCTTTGCGCCGGGCGCCAGGCTGTTCCCCGGCATCACCGCGGTGGCGATCGATGGGCATACGCCGGGCCATAGCGGCTATGAAATCGAATCACGCGGCCACAAGCTGTTGGCGATCGGCGACATGGCACACAGCCATATCATCTCGCTGGCCAGGCCCGAATGGAACATCGCCTTTGACAGCGATCACGCCGCCGCCAACGCGACGCGGCGCCGGGTGCTGACGCAACTCGCCGCCAGCCATGAACTGGTCTTTGCGCCGCATTTCCCCTTCCCCGGCTTCGGCCGCATTGTCGTAAACGACGATGGTTTTGCCTGGGTGCCGGTGACGAAATAGGCCCGGATTACCCCAGCGCGTCGGCTGCCCGCCGCGCCTGTGCCGCCCGCGCTGGCAGCAACGGGGCCATGCGCGCTTCATAGGCCGCCAGGATCGCCGGCGGGGCGGTTTCCGGGCGGCCGGCGGTGAACGGCGGCGCCGGCGCATATTCCATGCCGAGTTGCAGGGTTTGGGCAAAATCATCGCCGGCGATTTCGGCGATCAAGGTCAGTGCGAAATCAATGCCGGCGGTAACGCCGCCGCCGGTGAAAATATTGCCGTCGCGCACCACCCGGCCTTCATCGGGAATCGCCCCGAACAGCGGCAGCAGATGGCGCCATTGCCAGTGGCAGGCGGCGCGCTTGCCGGTCAGCAGCCCGGCCGCCCCGAGGATCAATGATCCGGTGCACACCGAGGTGATGTAGCGCGCGCCCAGCGCCAGCCGCCGGACATGCGGCAGATAATCCGGATCAAGCGCCGCCTCGGTCGCGGCAAAGCCGCCAGGGACGCAGATGATGTCACAGCTTTCAATCTCCGCCAGCCGCACGGTGCGCCCGAACACCATGCCGCCTTCGGCCTCGATTTCACCACCCTGCGCCGAGGCGATGATCGTCCGGGCGCCAGGCAGCCGGCTGAGAAATTGAAACGGCCCGGTGAAATCAAGCTGGGTCAGGTGCGGATAAAGCGGGAAGACGATGGTGAGCGGGGCGGGCATGGCGGGCGACTCCTGTTGACATGGCGGTTTTGCCATGGCCAGGTCATGGCGGAAATGACAATGATCCCTCCTTTTACGCCATGACGCGCCGCGTCAGCTTTCTGATCTTCCCGGATTTCCAGATTCTGGATCTCGCCGGGCCGCTGGCGGCGTTTGAAATCGCCGGGCGGTTCGTGCCCGGCGCCTATACGCTGGCGACGCTGGCCGAAGCCGCCGGGCCGGTGGCGGCGTCATCGCGGCTGGCTGTCACGGCCGGACCTTTGGACGAGGGCGCCTGCGATACTTTGGTCGTCATCGGCGGCAATGGCACGCGCGCCGCCATGGCGGCACCGGCGCTGCTGGCGTTTGTCGCCCGCGCGGCGGCACAGGCGCGGCGCACCACAAGCGTCTGTTCGGGCAGCTTCATCCTTGCCGCCGCCGGGCTGCTGGAGGGCCGGCAGGCGACGACGCACTGGCGCCGCGCCGCGGACCTTGCCCGCCGCTTCCCGCGCATTACCGTCATCCCCGATCGCATCTTCATCCGCGATGGCAATATCTGGACCTCGGCGGGCATCACTGCCGGCATCGACCTGGCTCTGGCGCTGATCGCCGATGATCTGGGCCCGGCAGTGGCGGCGCGCGTTGCCAAGGAAATGGTGGTGCCGTGGCGGCGGCCCGGCGGCCAGTCGCAATTTTCGTCGCTCGCCGAACTGCCCATCGCATCGGATCGCATCGGCGCGGCGCTGGCCTTTGCCCGCGAACATCTGGGCGAGGACCTGCCGGTGGAGCGGCTGGCGGCGGCGGCCCACCTCAGCCCGCGCCAGTTTGCCCGGGCGTTTCGCACCGAAACCGGCACCACCCCGGCGAAAGCGATCGAGCAATTGCGCGGCGAAGCCGCCCGCGCCGCCATCGAGACCGGACGCGTGCCGATAGACCGCATCGCAGCTGCTGCCGGCTTTGGCGATCCCGAACGCATGCGCCGCGCCTTTCTGCGCACGCTCGGACAACCGCCGCAGGCGCTGCGGCGCGCGGCATTGGCCGGCTGATATGGATTCGTCGGCGCGCTTCTGGCATGGCGGCTACAACCCGCGCTGACAGGAACCCGCCCTTGCATCCCTTCACCACCCTGACCGGCACCGCCATTCCGTTCGGTGCCGAAAATGTCGATACCGATGTCATCATCCCGGCGCGTTTCCTGAAGACCATTACGCGCACCGGACTTGGCAAATCGGCGTTTTCGGTAATCCGCCAGGATCCCGACAATATCTTCGACAATGACCGCAACAAGGGCGCGCCCATCCTGGTCGCCGGGGACAATTTCGGCTGTGGCTCCAGCCGCGAACACGCCCCCTGGGCGCTCGCCGACATGGGCATTCGCGTCGTCATCGCACCGTCGTTTGCCGATATTTTTTCAGGCAACGCCTTCAAGAATGGCATGTTGCTGGTGGCATTGCCGCAGGACCAGATCGACCGGCTGCTGACCGTCGCTGCCACCGACCCGATCACCGTCGATCTGGAAAACCAGGTCATCACCACGCCGTTTCAGGATCGCTTCGATTTCCCGATCGATCCGTTCCGCAAGCATTGCCTGGTGAATGGCCTTGATGAAATCGGGCTGACCATCGCCATGGACGCCGACATAGCCGCCTATGAAAGCCGCACCGCTGCAACACGGCCATGGCTTGGCGCCACCGCATGACGCGTACCATCATCACCGCACCCGGCATCTTTGTGCCGCCGCCGGCCTATAGCCACGCCATCAAGGCCGGTGGCCTGGTCTTTGTGTCCGGGATCGGCGCCTTTGACTCTGGCGGCACTTTGGTCGGCGACACGGTGACAGCGCAGGTGGCGCAAGCGTTGCGCAATATCAGTGCGATTCTCGCGGCGGCGGGCACCAGCCTCGCCAATGCCGTCAGCGCGACGATCCTGCTCGCCGACCCGGATGACTTTCCCGCCGCCAATGCCGAATGGCTAGCCTGGTTTCCTATGGACCCGCCGGCCCGCAAGGTCGTGCAACTCGGCGCGCGGCTGCCCAATCTGAAGGTCTCGATCGAAATGATCGCCGCCGCCTGACCCAAGTTTTCGCCATACCGAACTTGTTTCGGCTGGCATGGTCGTGCAAGCCTGACGGTGCAACGACGAGCGAAAAGAAGCCATCCCACGCATGACCAAGACCCTGCTCCTTCTCCCCGGTGACGGGATCGGCCCTGAAGTCACCGCCGTGGCGCGCCGCGTCGCCGGCCGGCTGATCACCCAAGGCCTGGCACTGACCATCACCGAGGCACGCTTCGGCGGCGCGGCAATCGATGCCGATGGTGTGCCGCTGACGGCCGAGACGCTCGCCATGGCCAAGGCATCAGATGCCGTGCTGATGGGCGCTGTCGGCGGCCCGCAATGGTCGGGCCAGCCCTATGACAAGCGGCCGGAGGCCGGGTTGCTGGCCTTGCGCGCCGGCATGAATGTCTATGCCAATCTCCGCCCGGCGCGCTGCTTTGCGGCGCTTGCCGACGCGTCGTCGCTCAAGCGCATCTTTGTCGAGGGCCTGGACATCCTGTTCGTCCGTGAACTGACGGGCGGCGTCTATTTCGGCGAACCCCGCGGGATCGAAACCCTGGCCGATGGCCAGCGCCGCGGTGTCAACACCCATGTCTATACGACCAGCGAAATCCAGCGCGTCGCCCGCGTGGCGTTTGAACTGGCGCGCGGCCGCAAGGGCGAGGTCGTCTCGGCCGAAAAGGGCAATGTCATGGAGGCCGGGCTGATGTGGCGCGAGGACGTCCAGACGCTGCGTGATGCCGAATATCCCGATATCAAGTTGACCCATATGCTTGCCGACAATATGGCAATGCAGCTGGTCAAGAATCCCAAACAGTTCGACCTGATCCTCACCGACAATCTGTTCGGCGACATATTGTCCGACGAAGCGGCGATGCTGACGGGGTCGCTCGGCATGTTGCCCTCGGCGGCAATCGGCGAGGCCGGGACGCCGGGGCTTTATGAACCCATCCATGGCAGCGCACCAGACATTGCCGGGCGCGGCGTTGCCAACCCCTGCGCCGCGATCCTCAGCCTGGCCATGGCGCTGCGCCACAGCCTCGGCCGGCCAGACCTTGCCGACAAGGTCGAAGCCGCGGTCGAAGCGGCGCTGAACGGCGGCGCGCGGACCGCCGATCTGGGCGGCAACCTCACCACCGTCGCCATGGGCGATGCCATTCTCGCGCATTTGAAATAATGCTTCGCCGGATCGCCGGGCCGTTCCTGACCGGGCTGGTGTTCCTGGCACCGGTGATCCTGACGATCATCCTGCTGCAATGGCTGGCGGGCTATGTCGTCGCTGCGCTGGGGCCGAGCACGCTCATCGGCGGTGCCCTGGCGCGCGGTGGCATGTGGCTGACCCGCACGCCTGAAATGGCCTTTATCACCGGGCTGGGGCTGGCGGCGCTGATCGTCTGGGGGCTGGGCCTGCTGGTGCAGACGCAGTGGCGGTCGCGGTTGGAGGGCGGGCTAGACGGCTTGCTCGGCCGGCTGCCGCTGGTCGGCGGCTTCTACCGCCCGCTGGCGCAGATCGTCCGCATGATCGGCGGCGCGCCGGGCGGCGAATTGAAGGGCATGAGCGTTGTCGCGGTGACCTTCGGGCTGGATACCGAAGTGCTCGGTCTGCTGGCGACACCGCAGGTTTTTGATCTGGGCGGCGGCCCCCGCCACCTGATCGTCTGCCCGACGGCGCCGGTGCCGGTGGGCGGGGCGATGCTGTTTGTCGAGGTTTCACGGGTGCGGCCGGTCACCGGCATTGGCGTCGATGACCTGGCGAAATTCTAT
>JANYCM010000094.1 GCA_025360285.1 Sphingomonadales bacterium | reverse complement strand
TTGCTGACCGCCGTGCGGCCGGGATTGCGCAAGGCCAAAGTGGCGTCGCGGCCGAGCGTCAGCGGATGCGCCTTGCCGCCGAACGTCAGCACCATCGCCGCGCCGGGCAGCCGGTCCAGCCGGACCAGCGGCACCGCCTGCAACCAGCCGCCATTGTCGCCGCCGGGTTGCAGGCCGGCCTTGGCCATCGCCTGTTCGAGAAAGGCCAGCGTATGGACCTCGCCTTCCTCGCCGGGGCCACGGCCGATGAAGCCGTCTGATGACAGCGCCTGCACATCGGCCTTGATGCGATCGGGCGAAATCGGCAGCGGGGCGGCGGCGATGAACGCGGCGGCGGACAGGAGCAGGGCTGGGATACGCATGAACCTTATAGGGCGGGTTTCGCTGCGGCTGACAAGATGGCTCTTTCGCCGCGGATTCGCTTCGCCTAATGTTCTTGGCATGTTCTGTTGGAGGCGGGCTTGACCGAAATGCTGATCGCGGCCGCCTGCGGCCTTGCCGTGGCGCTGGTGCTGGGCTGGGCGCTGTGGGCGCGGCCGCTAGCCGGCCTGCGCGCCGACCGGGACGCGCTGAAGGCCGAACTGGCGGCGGCGAGTGCCGAAGTCGTCCGCCAAAAGGAATTGCGCGCCGGCCATGCCGTCGAAGTCCAGGGGTTGCAGGCCCGCAATGAGCAACTCGCCGGTGCCGAGCGCGAGCGCGAACGGCTGACCGCCGACCTGAGCGCCATCAGGGCGGCGCAGGCCGAGCGCGACCGCGCCCATGCCGCCGAGGTGGCGCGCACCGTCGAAACCTTCCAGGCGCTGGCGGCGAAGGCGCTTGATGGGGCGCAGGCCAAGCTGGCGGAAAGCGCCGAGGCACTGATGACCCGGCAGCGCGAAGCGGCGGGGCAGGGGCTGGAGGCCAACCGCAACCAGCTGGCCGAACTGATCGCGCCGGTGAAGGAAACGCTGCTGAAATATGAGACGCGGCTCGGCGAAGTCGAGGCGGCGCGCGTCGAAGCCTATGGCGGGCTGAAGGAACAGCTGGCTGCGGTGGCGCTGGGACAGCGGCAGGTCAGTGACGAGGCATCGAAGCTGGTGTCGGCGCTGCGATCGAGCGGCAAGACATCGGGCAGCTGGGGCGAGCAACAGCTACGCAACACGCTGGAAATGGCGGGGTTGCGCGATGGCATTGATTTCACGCTGCAGACCAATGTTGCGGCCGAGGCCGGCAACCGCCGCCCCGATGCGATCATCAACTTGCCTGGCGGGCGCCAATTGATCATCGATTCCAAATGTTCGGTGAATGATTATCTGACGGCCCAGTCGGCCGCCAGTGATGCCGAGCGGGCCCAGGGTTTCAAGCGCCATGCCGCCGCGGTGCGCACCCATGCCCGCGGGTTGAGCGACAAGGCCTATTGGAACGAGTTCGGCGCTGCCGCCGATTTTGTCGTCATGTTCATTCCAGGCGAAAACTTCCTGTCGGCAGCCATGGAGCATGATCTGGCGCTGCTCGGCTGGGCCTTTGAACAGCGGATCCTGCTGGCCGGGCCGATCAATCTGCTTGCCATCGCCAAGACCGTTGCGCTGGTCTGGCGCCAGGAAACGCTTGCCGAACAGGCGCGCGAGATCGGCAAGCTGGGGGCAGATCTCCATGCCTCGCTGGCGACCATGGCCGGCCATGTCGGGCGGGTCGGCAGCAACCTGTCGCAGGCCGTCGGCAGCTACAATGATTTCATCGGGTCGCTGGAACGCAATGTGCTGCCAAAGGCGCGACGCTTCACCGAAATGGGCATCGAGGAAGGCCGCAAGCCGATCGCGGCGCTCGGGGTGGTCGATACCGGCGTGCGCGCGGTGGCGGCGCCGGAGCTGCTGCCGGCACCGTCACTGCCCGCCACCGATGCGGCGGCATGATCAGTCCACCAGCCCTATGGCCAGGGTGATTGCCAGATAGATTGACAGCGTCATGACGGCAGCGAAGGACATGGCAAAGGTGCGCCAGGTGGCACCGAACCAGCCGAGACTATAGGTGCCCTTCAACTGCACATACCAGTGCAGCGCCGGGGCGACGAAAATCAGGAACAGGAACAGGCCGGGTATGGTGATGCCCAGCGCCAGCGCCAGGCTGCCGATGACGAACAGCAGCGACATGAAGCTGATCGAATAGAGCGCGAACACGGCGTGGTCATACATGCGCACGCCGCGCCGGAAGGCGAACATCAGCCACAGCCAGGGCAGCGACAGCGGCACCAGCAGAAAGCTGAATTTATAGATTTTGCCCTGGACCTTGTAGAGCGCCAGTTGCGGGTTTTTCAGCGCCGTGCGGGCGCGTTCGTTGAGCGTTTCATTGCCCAGATTGACCTTGAAATCGCCCTTGTCGAAATGGTCCTTTACCTCGCCGAGCATGGCATCGGTATCGACCAGCGGGTTCTTGAGATAATCCTTCTTCTCCCGCGCCAGCACCTGCTTGCGGCCGAATTCGAGCGCGGCGCGCGATGTCTTCAAACCGGCAATGTCATCGGTGCGGTTGGCAGCCTTTGCCTTGATCATCTGCTGATCGATATCGGCGAGGCTCTTGTCGATCTTGGCGAGTGCCACGGCGGCATCGGTGGGGGTCAGCGGTTCGCTGTCGCCGCTCATATGCGGCATGTGGACGAACGAAAACACGAAGAACATCAGGAAGACGACGAGCAGGAACAGCGGCACCGGCGCGATGTAGCGGGCGCGCTTGCCCATGATATAGTCGCGGGTCAGCCGGCCGGGGCGGAAGATCAGCATCGGCAGAGTCTGCCAGGCCTTGCCATCGAAATGCGTGATGCCGTGCAGGAATTCCTCGCCAACATGCGCAAGGCTGCGGTGGACATGCGCCTGCTGGCCGCAATTGCTGCAAAAATGCCCGTGCAGATGCTGGCCGCAATTGGCGCATTCATGGTGCGCATCGGCGGTTTCGGCCGCGTTGATGTCGCCCTTTCGCGATTTGCGGTCGAGCGATTTGGCCACCAGCCCGGCGTCCACCAATCCGCCCAATGCGTCGATACTGCCGTTCATCACCACCCCACCGCTTGCCGAACCGAAACTGACCCGAAATGGCACCGCCTGCAAGCCATGACGTTGCCGGGCGGCACGGTCACCACTAAGAGGGACGAAAGAGGAGATTTTCAGACATGGCGGGCGTGAACAAGGTGATCCTGGTCGGACGGCTGGGCAAGGATCCGGAAACCAAGAGCTTTGCCAATGGCGGTTCGGTGACGCAATTCACCATGGCGACATCGGAAAACTGGCGCGACAAGCAATCGGGCGAGCGCAAGGAAAAGACCGAATGGCATAACATCGTCATCCGCAACGAAAACATCGGCAAGGTGGCGCAGCAATATCTGCGCAAGGGCAGCGAAGTGTATATCGAAGGCTCGATCGCCACGCGCAAATGGCAGGACCAGAGCGGTGCCGATCGCTACACCACCGAGATTGTCGTCGGCCCGTTCAAGGGTGAATTGAGCCTGATTGGCGGCCGCGATGGCGGCGGCGGTGCCGCCATGGGCGGCGGCGACCGCGGTGGTTATGGCGGCGGCGATGATTATGCGCCGCCGGCACAGCGTGGCGGCGGCGGTGGGATGGGCGGCGGTGCCCGGCCGGCGGCGTTCGATGATGATCTCAACGACGATGTGCCGTTCTGACCGGGGCCTGCAGCAACCCGGAAAGCCACTATTCAGAGCGGGAAAGCATAGCCGCTGGCGGCTGGGGCCGCCGGAGGCACTTTGCAGCCGGCCGCGTTCAGTTGACCGGGGCGCGGCGGCGGTAACTGAGCGCTTCGGCGATGTGAATCCGCGCCACCTGCGGCGTGCCGGTCAGATCGGCGAGGGTGCGGGCGACGCGCAGCACGCGGTGATAGCCGCGTGCTGACAGGCGCAGCGTGTCGGCGGCCTGGGCGAGCAATTTGCGGCCCGCCTCATCGGGTGTCGCGGCATTTTCCAGCAATTTGCCATCGGCTTCGGCATTCGTACGCACGGCGCCGGCATAGCGCGCCGTCTGGATGGCGCGGGCGGCCGCAACGCGGGCGGCAATCTGCGCGGAGCTTTCGGCCGGCGGCGGCAGGGTCAGATCGGCGGCGCTGACGGCCGGGACATCGACGTGGAGGTCGATGCGATCGAGCAAGGGGCCCGAGATGCGGCCCTGATAATCGGCGGCGCATTTGGGGGCACGCGAACAGGCCTGCGACGCGTCGCCCAGATGGCCGCAGCGGCATGGCCGTGTAGCGTTCATGCATCCGCACGTGCGCGTGAACTTGAGGCGGATGAAGCCCGAAGTGGAAACCGATTTGGGGGATACGATAGGCGCGCATCTGCGGCGCCGTCGTAAAGCCCTCGGCCTATTGCAACGAGAAGCAGCAGCCCAGATGGGGGTGTGCCAGCATTCTGTGATCAAATGGGAAACGGGTGCCGCTACGCCCGAAGTCCGCTTCTATCCCGCGATCATCAAGTTTCTGAGATATGAGCCGTGGCCTGATCCACTGACAATTGCCGACACCTTGGTGGCCGAACGGCGGCGGCGAGGATTGTCCGCAAAGATGGTGGCGAGGATGGCAGGGCTTGATGAAGCTACCTTCACTCGGATCGAAGCAGGGAAGGTCAGTTCGTCCCGCAC
>JANYCM010000071.1 GCA_025360285.1 Sphingomonadales bacterium | reverse complement strand
GCCGGGCGTGACGATGCCATAGCGGTGGGTGTGTTCGGCGGGGACTTCGAGGACCGAGATGATGTTGCCGCCCAGCCGCTTGTAGGCGTCGTGCATTTCGGCCAGCGCCGGGGCTGCCGGGTTCCACAGCAATTCATCGGGCAGCAGCACGGCGAACGCATCATTGCCGACAATGTGCCGGGCGCACCAGACGGCATGGCCAAGGCCGGCGGGTTCCTGCTGACGGACATAGGCGATCTGGCCTGGGCTGAGCTGGGTGGCTTCGAGAACCGCCAGTTCGGCATGTTTGCCCTTGGCCTTCAGGCTGGCGACGAGTTCGCCCGCCACGTCGAAATAATCCTCCAGTGCATTTTTGCCGCGCGCCGTGACGAACACCATCCGTTCGATACCGGCGGCAAGGGCCTCATCGACGGCATATTGCAGCAGCGGTTTGTCAACGACGGGCAGCAATTCCTTGGGGACGGCCTTGGTGGCGGGCAGGAAGCGGGTGCCCTGGCCGCCGACCGGAAATACCGCGGTTGTGACTGGCTTGATCGTCATGCGCCCCCTTCGTGTTGCAGTGCATCGATGCAACGCAGATGTTACCATTTGGTTTGCGCAGGCTTGTGCCCTTTGCGCGGATTATGACTGGACGTCACAACCACGGCGCGCGGGCATCGAGCGCCAGCATCGCCGCCGGCTGGTTGCGCTGCGACACGATCGCCCATTCGGCCCCCTTGACCATCACTTCGGGCACCAGCGCACGCGAGTTGTAGGTGCTGGCCATGGTGGCGCCATAGGCACCCGCCGTCATGAAGGCGACAAGATCGCCGGCGGCCACATCCTCGACATCACGGTCTTCGGCGAAGGTGTCGCCGGTTTCGCAGATCGGGCCGACGATGGTGGCAATGCGGCGGGCCTGCCTTGGCGACAGCGCCCGAAATTCGTGCCAGGCATTGTAGAGCGACGGGCGCAAAAGGTCATTCATCGCTGCATCGACCACGATGAAATGCCGCCTGGCGCCTTCCTTGGTCAGGATGACGCTGCTGACCAGCACCCCGGCGTTGCCGACGATCATGCGGCCGGGTTCGAACACCAGCCGCCAGGGCCAGCCGGCGGTGACGCGGGCGACCATCGCGGCATAATCGGCCGGGCTGGGCGGTGGCGGCTGGTCGGCGCGATAGGGCACGCCGAGGCCGCCGCCGCAATCGATGCGCTTGATGCTGTGGCCCGCTTCGGTCATCGCCCGGGCGAGGTCGCCGAGCCGGCGGATGGTGTCCTCCACCGGGCCGAGATCGAACAATTGGCTGCCGATATGGGCGGCGAGGCCGACGGGGCGCAGCCATTCCTGCGTGGCGGCCAGCGCGAAGGCGGCCGGCACGCGGTCCCAGGGGATGCCGAATTTGGCGTCGGCGCCGCCGGTGCTGATCTTGCCATGCGTCTTGGGATCGACCGCGGGGTTGATGCGGATGCTGATGTCCACGGCGCGCTGATAATGTTCGGCGACGGCGCCGAGCATCAGGATTTCGGCTTCGGATTCGACGTTGAATTGCAGGATGCCGGCCTCGATACCCGCCGCCAGTTCATGGTTCTGCTTGCCGACACCCGAAAACACGATGCGATCCGCCGGCACCCCCGCCGCCAGCGCCCGCGCCAGTTCGCCGCCCGACACGACATCGGCGCCGGCACCGAGCCGGGCGAGCGTTGCCAGCACCGACAGATTGGGATTGGCCTTGACGGCAAAGGCGACGAGCGGGTCGCCATTGCCGAGCCCGGCGACGGCTGCGGCGAAGACCCGGTAATGGCGTTCGATCGTCGCCGCCGAATAGCAATAGAAGGGCGTGCCGACCTTGGCCGCCAGATCCGCCAGGCTGACGTCTTCGGCGTGCATGACGCCGTCCCGGATTTCGAAATGGTCCATGCGGGGAAATCTCAGTTGTGGTTCTGGGCGCGCGGTGGCGGCAAGTTGAAACGATCGTCGGGGCGTTCCTGGGATTTTTCCACCGGATCATCCATGCGCACCGGTGCCGCCTGGGGTTGCAGCTTCAGCATGT
>JANYCM010000036.1 GCA_025360285.1 Sphingomonadales bacterium | reverse complement strand
GGCCCCCAGCAGCGCCGTCGCGGCGGCGCGGAGATCTTCATGGGCGAAAATATCGAGCGCGGCGGCCTTCAAACCGGCGAAATGCCGGGTTTCAAGGTCCTGAAGGTTCAGCACCGGGTTCATCACGAACCCGCGGTCGTTGGTGGTGTTGACTTCGGGCTTGCCGGTGGTCTGGCGATAGACCGGGCCGGGATAGGGTTTCATTTCGGCCGCCCAGGCACCGCGCGCCGCATCGGCCATGGTGCCCGGCACCAGCCCGCGCCAGACGACATAGCCGTGTTCATCGTAGAAGGCCCGGGCATCGGCCGCTTCGGCGAGGGTGAAATAGCGCTGGTCCTCGGCAACGCTGGCCGGGATGGCGATGGTTTCGCCGGTGGGGGCTTCGATCTGGTGCACGCGTGAATCCTTGCCTTCAGGCCTTACAGTTCTGCCCGCCCGCGTCGATCCTTATGCCATATTCCGCTTCCACGATCTGGCTCAAGCTTTGATTGCGGCTGGCCATCAGCCCGGCGATTTCGCGCTGCTTCACATCGGCCAGGGCGCGATACCATATCGACTGGAGGACCAGGAAGATCAGCCCGGCATTGCCATCGCGGAACCCCATCAAGGCGATGTAGCGCCACAGGAACCAGGCGAAACCGCGCAGCCCGCTGGGCAGGGCGGCATAAAGCCGGCGCTTAAGGCCGCGCGGCGCGGTTTTCGCCTCGGCTTCCAGCAGTGCGGCAATGGCTTCGCGGGTGGCGTAATCATTGTGCTTGGCCGTCCACCAGCCGATGTTCCTCAGGTTGATATCAGCGATATCGGCGTCGATATGCCCGGTCGTGCCGGCGACAATGATGCGTTCGTCCATCCAGCGGCCATCGCAGCGGCCGGCACCGGCGCGCCACAACCGCAAGGTGTGCACCGGATACAGCCCGCCATGGCGCAGCCAGCGCCCCATGAAATGGAGACGCCGGTTGACGGTGAAGCCGGCAATGTTGGCGGGCAGGACAGCGACATCACGCAGCCGCGCCGCCAGGTCAGGCAGCACGATCTCATCGGCGTCGAGCCGGAAAATCCAGTCGGTATCGATGCCGGCCTTGTCCAGTGTCCAGTTGATCTGGGCGGCATGGCTGCTCCACGGGTGATGCAGCACATCGGCCCCTGCCGCGGCGGCCAGCGCCGGCGTGCCGTCAGTTGCGCCCGAATCGATAACGACAATGCGGCTGGCGATGCCGCGCACACTGGCGATGGCGCGTTCGATGTGGACGGCTTCGTTGCCGGCGAGGATGAAGACGGTCAGCGACATCAGGCGCGCTGGCCCGGATCGACAAAGTCCGGCACGGTGCCGCCGCAGCGCAGCCAGTCGTAAAAGGCCAGCATCCGGGCGGCGATGGCGTCCCAGCCAAAGCTGGCGCGGATATGGGCATGGCCGCGCCCGCCCATCGCGGCGCGTTCGGCAGGGGACAGCCGCATGGCGCTGGCCATGGCGGCGGCGAGGCTGTCGGCATCGGGGGCAACATGCCAGCCGCAGTCCAGCGCCGGAAGCGCCGCCCAGGGCGTGCCGTGTGCCGCGATCACCGGCACGCCGTGCGCCAGCGCTTCGGCGACGACGATGCCGAAATTTTCCGAAAAGCTTGGCAGGATGAACAGGTCGGCGGCGGCCAGCGCTGCGGCCTTGCCGGCTTCGGGCACGGCGCCATCGATGATCAGCCGGTCGCCCAGCCGCAGCCGTGCCGACAGCGCGGTGATGACGGCGCGCTGGCCGACTTCATCGGGGCCGGCGATGCGCAAGGTCCAGGCGGCAAATTCGGGCTGGCCGGCGATCTGCGCCCAGGCGTTGATCAGCCCGGACAGATTTTTGACCGGGTGCAAGCGCGACAGGAACAGGATCTGGTGCCGGGTCGCCGTCAGCCGGTCATGGCGATCGGGCGGCTGCGCCGGCGCTTCGATGCCATTGGCGATGGTTGCCATCGGCACATTGGCGATCCGGGCCCGGATGCTGGCGGCTTCCGGGGCGGCGGTGGCGACCAGGCCGGCGGCGCCAGCGAGGTTGCGGCGTTGATACAGAGCCCAGGCCAGCCGCTTGCGCGCGGCGCTGCGGCGCAGTGCCCAGGGTTCCAACATGCCATGCGGGCTGACCACCAGCGGCAGGCGCTGGCGGCGGGCCGCGGCGCTCGCGGCGATGTTGGCGGGGCTCCACAAGCCATTGTCATGGAGGATGGCGTCGCCGGCCGCGAAAGGCGCCAGCGCGGCGGCAAAGCCTGGCAGCCGCGGGCCCCTGCCGCCGACGCACCGGCTGGTGACCAGTGCCGGATCGGGCAGCAACAGCCCGGCAGCACCCGGCGCGTCGCCGGTCAGCAGCGTGACGGCGGCACCCTGGCGGGCCAGCGCCGTGCACAGACCGCCGATGCTGCGCGTTGGCCCGCCATGACGTTCGGCCATGCTGGCGACGGTCTGGATCACCCGCAGCGCCATCAGGCAGCCCCGGTCAGTGCGGCGGACACAACGGCGTTCCGGGGCCGTGCCGGCGCCGCCAGCGCATGGATCACCGCCAATGACCCGGCCAGCATATAGACTTCGGCCGCCAGCTGGTTCGATGCCATGAACATGGTGACCGCCACCGCCGCCATTGGCACCACCGGCGCGATCCGGACATCAGGGCGCGCGGCGCGGGCAGCGAGCCGCAGCAGGCGCAGATACCAGGCAAAGAACAGCAACAGGCCAATGATGCCGATTTCGGAAATGAAGCGCAGATACTGTGTCTTGGCGACGAAGACATTGTTTTCGGCATACATGGCGAACAGCGGATCGAGGTAAGGGCCGGCATAGAGATGGATGTTGCCCAGCCCGGTACCGGTGACCGCGGCTTCCGGATGGACATTCAGATAGCCCAGGATGGCGAGATCGAAATCTTCGACGGCACCGTCGCTGCCCAGCCGTTCGATGGTGCGTTCGGCGAGGATGTCGATGACCGGAATGCCGCTGGCTTCGGCGGCGGCGATGCCCAACAGCACCGGCATGATGACGGCGGCAACAGCGGCGGTGATACCCGCCGGGGACCGCCGCACCGGCACATTGAACAGCCAGCACGCCGGCAGCAATATGGCGGTGCCGACCAGCCAGAGCAGGATCGCGCTGGTTGAAAATGTGGCAAGCACCGACACCAGCAGCAACGCCCAGGCCAGGAACAGCCGGACGCCGCCGGGGCGCGGCGCCGTCAGCGCCTGGGCCTGGATCAGCAGCAGGGCAAAGACCAGCGCCACCCCCAGGTTGCGCGGTTCCAGCGCCAGCGAGTTCATCCGGTAGATGGCCAGATCGCCAAAGCCGAAACTGCCGACCCGGCCTTCGGCGTTGCTGCCGCCGGCCCAGACATTGACGATGCCGATCGGCAACGGGTTGTTGCCGCTGCCAAACCAGACCAGCATCTGCCCCCAGCCGATCACCGCCAGCGCCAGCACAGATTGCACATAGGTCCGCCCCAGCGCGATGATGTCCGTTCCCGTGCGCAGGATGACGGGAACCAGCAACGCCGGGCTGATGCCGAACAGGAACATGATGATCTGCACGGCGGCCCGCGCCGTCGGCCCGCGCAGCCCGCCGCCTTCGATGCGCAAGCCGGGCAGATAGCCGATCTGCAACAGCGAGGCGATGACGACATACAGCAGGAACAACGCCAGCAGGCCACCAGCAGCCACCGGCAGCGGCCGCAGCCCCGGTTGCGCCAGCCGCAGGATCGTCACGAGCAGCAGCGGCGCCAGCACCAGTTGATAGGCGCTGACCTGCAGGCCGATATCGACGTAAAGCCCGGTCCAGGGAATGAGCCAGACCGCCACCAGCAGTGATCGGCGTGGATTGAGCACCACCAGCACCGCCATGGCGGCGAACAACAGCAAGACGATGGCAATTGCCACGGGATCAGCCGGTCCGGTGCCGCAAGCGCGCGCGCAAACCGTCCAGCGTTGCCGCCGGATTGGCGAGACGGCGGCCGAGCAGATGGAGCGGCGCAGCAAGGCGGTCGCTGGCGCGCGGCGGGCGGCCCAGCGCCTTGGCGCTGATGCGGGCGAGATCGCGCTGCATTGCCTCGGCAAGGCGGCCGCTGCCGGTGATGCTGTCGCCATAGAGCCGAAAGGCGCCCAGCCGATCGCCGACATTGACGACCCGCGCTCCGGCCAGCGCCATGTCGATCAGCAGTTCGGCATCCCAGCAGGTGTGGTTGGTGACATTGAAGCCGTTCGCCGCTGCAAAGGCCTGGCGGCGGAAGAAATTCGCCTGTTGCACAAAGGTCATGGCGCCATGGGCAAAGCCGGTCAGGCTGAACCGGCTGGTCGTCATGCGCCGCCGCACCTGGCCATCGGCGTCGATCAACAGGCCATTGCCGCACAGCACGTCCATCGCCGCCTGCTGGGTGAAATGCCGCGCGACGGCCATCAGAGCGCCGGGCAGCAACAGGTCATCGGCGTTGATATAGCCGAAAATATCACCGGTGGCGGCGGCAAAACCCTTGTTCAGGCCATCGGCGGGACCATCGTCGGGATCGAGCAGCACGGCGGCGAGGCGCGGGGCGTATCGGGCGATGATGTCGCGGCTGCCGTCAGTCGAACCCGGATCGACGATGATATAGTCGAGGTTGGCATAGCCCTGATCGAGGATTGATCGGATGGCGGCGTCCAGGAAGCGCGCCTGGTTGAACGACAGGGTGACGATGCTGATGCGCGGCAGCGTCATAAGGTGCGCCGGCGCGGCGGCACCAGCAGTGCCAACAGCGCCGCCAGGCCCAGGCCCGCCATCAGGCCCAGCAGCAGCAGCGGCATCTGCCGCGGCTGGACGGGGGCGGCCGAGCTGGTGATGGCGCCAAAGGGCTCGGCGGCATAGGCGGCCGGGTTGCGGGCCAGCATCAGTTTCTGCTGCTGGTCACTGCGCGTCGACAGCAGGGCAAGGCGGTGGTCGGCCACCGTCATCGTCGCCAGCCGGGCATCGATCCAGGCGATATTCTGGTTGCTGCGGTCCAGCGCCTTGTCGCGCAGCATCGTGTCCACGGTGGCATGCAGGCGGGCGAGCAAGAGCCGGGCAAAGCCGCGGTCCACGGCGTCGATCCCGATGGTGACGACCGGTGACTGGGGGTTCTGGTCGACGCCGACATGGGCGATGATGAAATCCTGCAGACGCTCGCCGCCTGGCGGCGTCCAGGGTCGCACCGGCGCGCCGACAAGTAGGAACAGCGCATCATGCAGCGCCGGGCCGATGCCGCCAGGGGGGTGCCAGCGCCGGTTGGCGGCATCCCATTCATTTGGAAAGGCACCGGTGAGAATGGCCGGGTCGCGCGCCAGCCGATCGGCGACTTCGCGTGTGTAAAGGCCCTCCAGATACAGGCGGAATGGGGTCGCCGGCACGCTGGCGATGCTGATCCCGGTCAGCGAGGCCAGGCCGCTGAGCGCGCTGAGGCCGCCGGTATCGCGCGCCGACGCCGGCGACGGGGCGACCTTCATGGTGACGGCATAGCTGTAATCGGCCGATCGCAGATAGAGGATCGCGGCGAACAGCCCGATCGCCGCCCCCAGCGCCAGCAGCCACCGCCGCCGCCACAGGGTACGCTGCACCGCGGGCAGCCAGTCGGCGGTCGGTATCGGCGTCCCGGTGCCGGGGTCGACGCTGGCGGCAGGGCCGTCGGTTGGGGCTGCGATCATCTTTGTCCCGGTCTGCAAGCGCAGTGGCACTGGCACAAAGCCGCGCGCCGGTCCATCGCGGTGGTGCTGTTGCCTGGCCTCAACCAGCGGCGCGATCCCCGGCACCTTCGCACAAGGCGCGCACCAGATCGCGGCCGAAAGTGCTCGCGGACCAGCCAATTCGGGCCTTCAGGGCGGCGCGGTCGATGGTGTCGCTGGCGGCGGCAGACCCGGTGGTGATTCGGACATGCGGCTGCGGATCAAGGCCGAAAAATTCAAAGGCATGCGCCGTGAAGTCGGCGACCGAAAGCGCATGGCCGCTGCCGATAGCGAAATCCGCTGCTGCGGCCTGCGCCGGCAGCCGGCTGATGGCGTCGACATATTCGGGCGTCCAGCCCCAATCGCGCGGCCCGGTTTCGACAAGGTCGAGCGGCGGCAGCACTTCACCTTTCGACAGGCGAAAGGCGGTGCCGGTGATGCAGGCGGACAGCGAATCGCCCGGCCCCAGCCGCGAATCATGGGCATGCAGGATGGCGGTGCCGGCAAAATGGCCATGATCGCGGCGCAGCGCCACAACCCGGCGCACCTGGTCGCGCACCGCCGGGCTGGCCGCCAGCAGATCGCGATCGACCGTCAGGCACAGGCGCGCTGGTGTCGCCGCCACGGCCATGGCGGCAATGGCGCTGTCGATGGCGGCAAGGCGCGCGGCATCGGCAGCGGCGATGGCGTGGATGACGGGAAAGGCACCGGCGGCGATTTCGCCGGCAAGGTCCGCGGCGGCGATACCATCAATACTGTCGGCAATGCCCAGGGCGTGGCTGGCGTCCGCCGCCGCATCGCCGCCAGTATCGCCAACCATAGTGGCCAGCGCCAGCCCGCGGGCATCGAGCAGCCGCGCCAGATAGGCGCCAACCGCGCCGTCGGTACCAAGAATAAGGGTGCGGGCCATGCGCCATTGCCGGCAGTCACCGGGGGGCTGTCAAGCCGTGCCGGCGCAGCGCCGGCGCAAAAGCTTTTGCGCCGGCGGTCGTCACCCCGTAAAGAGAGAAAGCTGACGATGGTCAGGCGCTTGATTCCCGAACGAGGTGCCCGTGAGTGGTAGCGTAGTCTTGAAGCCATATGAGCAGCGCCGTCCACTGGGACCGGTAGCTCGAACCTTTTCTGTTCTGTCGCTCGTTTTTATCGCAGCAATTTACGGTATAATGAGTGTCATCTTTCCGTTGCAGATCATTTATGTGCCGCTCACGCCCATTTTGCTGCTGTTTGGACTGTCACTTTGGCTACTCCCAGACATAGGCGGGATGCCGATAGCGAGACTGCAAAGTCTAACGTTGTGGTTTGTGGCGCTGAATGTTCTTTGGCCAAGTTATGTTGCCGTTAACGCTCCCGGCTTGCCGTGGATTAATCCCGCTAGAATCTTAATGTTTACGATATTTGCGGTTTTCATTTTTAACTATTCCTCTTCACAGGCATTTCGCGATATTATTAAGGAAAGAACCGATGCATCGAAATATATTAAATATCTTTTTTGGGGTTTTTGGCTTTTAACAACTTTGTCTTTAGCATTTTCTACGGATCAATCTCAATCTTTACCAAAATACGTAAATAACCAACTATACTGGACGATGATCTTTTTGGTTTCAGCCGTTCTTGCTTCGAACACGGGCTTTGTTAGTAAATTAAGTAGGATTTTTGTTGCGACTACAATGGTCTTAGTATTGCTGGGCATTTTGGAATATAAATTACAGAGAGTTTTCTGGCTCGATCATTTGCCATTTTTTCTACGAGTTGACGAAGGCTTGCTCGAAAAAGTTGGAGATGTTCAAGCGCGTGCTGGAACAGATGTTTATCGTGTTCGTGGAACATTTATTGTTAGTTTGTATTTTGCTGAATATCTTGCTCTCGTATTTCCTTTTATTATTCACGAACTTGTTCATAGTAGGAAGTTTTATCAGACTGTTGTTTTATTTTTCGGCGCATTAGGAACGATGGTTCTGATGTAACTGACCTCGGAATCTCGCACTTTACTGAATAAATTTAATCCTATAAATAAAGGAGACGCGAACATCACTATAAAAAGCGGCAAAGCTAAATAACCATATTCTATTAATAATGATAAATAATATGAATCAATTGTTAAAA
>JANYCM010000023.1 GCA_025360285.1 Sphingomonadales bacterium | reverse complement strand
CGATCATGCGGGTGAAGACACCGCCCAGGGTTTCGATGCCGAGCGACAGCGGCGTCACATCGAGCAGCAGCACGTCCTTGACATCGCCCTGCAACACGCCGGCCTGGATGGCGGCGCCCATGGCGACGACTTCATCGGGGTTGACGCTGGTGTTGGGTTCCTTGCCGAACAATTCCTTCACGAACTGGCGGACGCGCGGCATGCGCGTCATGCCGCCGACAAGGATGACTTCGTCGATGTCGCTGGCCTTGACGCCGGCTTCGCTGATCGCATCGAGGCACGGCTTGCGGGTGCGCTCGATCAGGTCGAGCACCAGCTTTTCAAGGTCGGTGCGGCTGATCGCCTTGACCAGATGCTTCGGCCCGGTGGCATCCGCCGTGATGAACGGCAAATTGACTTCGGTGGTCGCCGAGGATGACAGCTCGATCTTGGCCTTTTCGGCGGCTTCCTTGAGGCGCTGCAGGGCCAGCTTGTCCTTGGTCAGGTCAATGCCTTCGGATTTCCTGAAGTCGGCCGACAGGAATTCGACCAGCTTGGCATCGAAATCCTCACCGCCGAGGAAGGTGTCGCCCGACGTCGATTTCACTTCAAAGACGCCGTCGCCGA
The DNA here is from genome assembly GCA_025360285.1 of Sphingomonadales bacterium. Lineage (GTDB taxonomy): Bacteria > Pseudomonadota > Alphaproteobacteria > Sphingomonadales > Sphingomonadaceae > Sandarakinorhabdus. The sequence goes on along the minus strand of JANYCM010000023.1, from coordinate 8,659 downwards.
GTTCGAGCACCGACACGTCGAAGGTGCCGCCGCCAAGATCATAGACCGCAATGGTCTTGGCATCGGTTTTCTTGTCAAGGCCATAGGCCAGCGCCGCCGCCGTCGGTTCGTTGATGATGCGCAGCACTTCCAGGCCCGCAATCTTGCCGGCGTCCTTGGTCGCCTGGCGCTGGGCATCGTTGAAATAGGCCGGCACGGTGATGACCGCCTGCGTCACGGTTTCGCCGAGATACGCTTCCGCGGTCTCCTTCATCTTTTGAAGGATATAGGCCGAAACCTGCGACGGTGAATAATCCTTGCCGCCGGCTTCGACCCAGGCATCGCCCGACGGCCCCTTGGTGATCTTGTAAGGGACGAGCTTGGCGTCCTTCTGGGTCAGCGGATCGTCAAAGCGCCGGCCGATCAGGCGCTTGACAGCAAAGATGGTGTTTTCGGGGTTGGTCACCGCCTGGCGCTTGGCGGGCTGGCCGACGAGGCGTTCGCCGTCCTTGGTGAAGGCCACCTGCGAGGGCGTGGTGCGCGCGCCTTCGGCGTTTTCCACAACCTTGGGGGCCGACCCTTCCATGACCGCAACGCAGCTGTTGGTGGTGCCGAGATCGATACCGATGACTTTAGCCATAGTTCAGTGTCCGTCCTTTGCTTCGGGCCCGTCCGGTCGCGCCCCCAAAAGCAGCGCGGCCCCTCGTCCCTGGTGGTGAGATGGTGTTGATAAAGGCGATTGCAACAGTGCTGGCGCATATAGGAAGGGGTTTTCGGCGCTGCAACCCGGCGGCGGTTGCATCGCCGCGCCGTGCCGCCCATGGTTACGCCATGCCCCGCCGCCCCGCCCTGCCGCCCCCCGGCCTGCCCAGCCGTGACGCCATATTGGATTTCGTCCGCCGCCAGACCAGCGCCGTCGGCAAGCGCGAGATTACCAAGGCGTTCGGCCTGCATGCCCAGGACAAGATCGCGCTGAAGGCGCTGCTGCGTGCCATGCAGGATGATGGCAGCCTCGATGCCGGCCCCGGCCGCACGCTGCACAAGGGCGGCGGCCTGCCGCCGGTCACCGTGCTGCGCATCATCGAGGCCGATGACAATGGCCCGGTGGCGGTGCCCGATCGCTGGGATGCCGGCACGCCGCCACCGCGGGTACGGATCATGGAGGGCAAGCGTCGCGCGGCGCTGGGGGTGGGCGACCGGCTGCTGGCGCGGATCGAGGAAGCCGGCGGCGGCTATCAGGCCTTTCCGATGAAAATGCTGGCCAAGACCGAGGAATTCGTCCTCGGCATCCTGCGCAAGGAGGCCCTGGGCTTCCGCCTCGTCCCCGTTGACAAGCGCGCCCGCAGCGACCTCGCCGTCTCCGACCCCGGCACCGCCAGCCCCGGTGATCTGGTGCTCGCCGAACCGGCCGGGCGCCCGCCACACCAGCATGCCCGGGTGGTCGAAGTGCTCGGCGACCCGTTCGCGCCGCGCTCCTTCTCGCTGATCGCCATCCACGCCAAGGGCATTCCGCATCGCTTTGACGAAACCGTGCTGGCGCAGGCCGACGACATGGCGCGCCTGCCGCTCGGCGACCGCGAGGATTTGCGGGCGCTGCCGTTCCTGACCATCGATCCCGCCGATGCCCGCGACCATGATGATGCTGTCTGGGCGGCGCCCGATCCGGACAACGCGGGCGGCTTCACCGCGATCATCGCCATCGCCGATGTCAGCTTCTATGTCCGCCCCGGCACCAGCCTGGACCGGGCGGCGCGGCAACGCGGCAACAGCGTGTATTTTCCCGATCGCGTCGTGCCGATGCTGCCCGAAACCCTGTCGGCGGACGTGTGTTCGCTGGTCGAGGGCGAGGATCGCGGCGTGCTCGCCTGCCATCTGAGCATCGCCGCCGATGGCAAGGTGCGCAGCCAGCGCTTCACCCGCGCCGTCATCCGCTGCGTCACCAATATCGCCTATGAGGAAGCCCAGGCGAGCATCGATGCGGGGGAAGGCACCTACCTGCCGATCCTGCGCGATCTCTGGGCCGCCTGGGGGGCGCTGTCCAAGGCCCGCACGGTGCGCGAGCCGCTGGCGCTCGATCTGCCCGAACGCCGGGTGACGCTCGATGAGGCCGGCCGCATCACCGGCATCGAACTACGCCAGCAACTGGCGGCGCACCGGCTGATCGAGGATTTCATGATCGCCGCCAATGTCGCCGCGGCAAAAGCCCTGGAGGCGAAGAAGGCCCCTTGCCTCTACCGCGACCATGAACCGCCGGGGCGTGAAAAGCTCGTCGCGCTGAAGGATTATCTCGAAAGTTTCGGCCAGAATTTCGCGCTCGGCCAGGTCATCCAGCCGGCGGTGTTCAACCGGCTGATCGAACGGGTGAAGGGCCAGGATTACAGCGAACAGGTGATGGAACAGATTCTGCGCACCCAGACCCAGGCCTATTACAGCCCCGACAACAAGGGCCATTTCGGGTTGTCGCTGGGCAGTTACGCGCATTTCACCTCGCCGATCCGCCGCTATGCCGATCTCGTCGTCCACCGCGCGCTGGTTGCGGCCTATGGCCTGGGCGATGGCGGGCTGGGTGACGGCGAAAAGGCAGCGCTGGCCAAGACCGCCGACCATGTCAGCATGACCGAACGCCGCGCCATGGAGGCCGAACGCGATACCACCGACCGCTATGTCGCCGCCTATCTGAGCACCCGCATCGGCGAAACCCTGCCGACGCGCATCACCGGCGTGCTCAAATTCGGCTTCTTCGCGCAGGTCGTCGGGCTTGGCGGTGACGGGCTGGTGCCGGTATCGACGCTCGGCGACGAACGCTTCACCTATGACGAAGCGAGCCGGGTGCTGGAAGGTATCGAAACCGGCACCCGCTACACCGTTGGCCAGCGGCTGGACCTGCGGCTGGCCGAGGCCAACCCGATTACCGGCGCGTTGCGGTTTGAACTGCCGCTGGGGGAGGGGCAGGCGCCATCCAAACGCCGCGGCCGAGTCCACCGCGGACGCCGCGTCGGGCAATCGCGTGTGCCGACGGGTGTGCGGCGCGGCAGGCGATAAGCGCTTCCACCGACGCGAGCCCCGGCGTGCTCAAAGGCGCGGCAGGTTCGTGAGTGTCCGCACAAGGCCGACCAGCGCCAGCGCCAGAGTGAGATGCACCGCCAGCAGCGGTGGCCAGCCGAACAGGAAGATGATGTCATTCGCCATCCCGCCCTTGAACGGCGCGCCGCCCATAGCCAGCCCGCGGGTGCCGAACAGCGCATTGAAATAAGCCGGCACGGTGAAGAGCCAGGCGGTGATGATCGCGCTCCAGAAAAACACCCGGTGCCAGCGCGGTGTCAGCCGGATGAACGGCCCGCCCAGCCCCCAGGCCATCAGCAGCAGGCCATGACTGATCGCTTCCATATGCACCATGCGCCAGGCGCGTGCGTCCCCCGGCACATGCACCGCGATCGGCGGCAGGATTGGCCAGACAACCAGCTGCCCGAGCAAGGCCACGAACCATTGCCAGCCGACGAACAGCGCAAAGGCAAACAGCCCTACGCCGTTGACAAACAGCAAAACGCGCAGCCGTTCGGGCATCACCACCGGCTGGTCTGGCACCGCGTTCATGCGGCACCGCCGACCGGCACGGGGGCGCTGATCTGTGCCATGTCGAGTTCGGCAAGGCCGCTTGTGCCATCGGCATGGCGTTGCCACCAAGCGATCGCCCAATCCGGGTCGGGAACCTGGCGCGGATCATAGCCCGGCATCAGAATCCGCAGCAGGCCCGGCGTCATGCGCGCGAACATCCGCAACAGCAGGCCATAAAGCGCCAGGCGCGACCGCCAGTTCGACCACAGCCCGTCTTCGATCAACAAGGCGCGATAGCCTTGCCGGGTGCGCCCCATGATATGCGTCATCGCAAACAACAGGCCATAGATGCGCCACAGATAGCGCCCATCGAGCGCCTTGAAGACATCATAGGTAGCGCATTTATGTTCGATCTCCTCGACGAAATGCCAGAGGATCAATGACGATACGCTCGCCTCGCCAGCGCCGAACAGATAGTCCCGATCGCTGATCAGCATATGGCCGATCACCAGCGCCATCGCTTCAAAGCCTTCAGCATAGGCCAGATTGAAGGCAAACGACCGGTCGCGCGCAAAGGCCTGGTAATCGGCCTTCAACACCGCTTCCGATTGCGGCACCGATGTATAGCCGAGATCGGCGAGCCGCTTGTTGAATTGCTGGTGCTGGCGATAATGCGCCGCTTCCTGCCCGATGTAGAGGTCGATTTCGGCAATCAGCGCCGGGTCCGATGTCTTGGCGCGCGCCTGCCGCATCGTGTCGATCAGATAGGGTTCCAGATAGGGCATCCCCAACGACCCTGAATTGACAACATGGCTGAACTCCGGGCGCGCCCGGTTCCAGATACCCTTCAGTCGCTCGGGAAAGCGAAACTGCATGCGGCGCACCGTCATGCGCTGTGCATCGAACGCCTCGGATCCGACCATCATGTATTCGCCCTATTGATAGAAAACATAATAACGTTGATGTGTTATCTGTCAATAGCTCTGGTATAGGCACCTTATGACGACAATCCCCCCCCGCACCCGACTGGCACCCGATGATCGCCGCGCTCAGCTTATCGGCCATGCCGTCGCCTGTTTTGCTGATTATGGCATTGCCCGGGCAACGCAGGCGCAGGTCGCGGCGCGGGCGGGCGTTTCGGTCTCGGCGGTCTATTCCTATTTCCGCACCCGCGCCGACCTTGTCGCCGCCGTGCTCGAAACCGTCGAAACAAGCATCATCACGATGGTCGAAGCGGCTTTGGCGACGCCGGCACCGCCATCCGTCGCTTTGATCACCCTGGCAACCCGAACTGCGGACATGGCCGTGGAGCAGCCGGAAATCGTCCGGGTCTGGCTCGATTGGAGCACCGGCGTCCGCGCCGATATCTGGCCGGCGTTCCTGCGGCTGCAGCACCGGTTGCAGGCGTTTGTCGAACCGGTGCTTATGCGCTTCGACGTCGACGGCCAGTCACCGCCCGATCGGCTGGTGAAATCCGCGGCGCGGCTGTTTGTCGGCGGCGCTCACACGCTGGCGTTGATGCGGTTCGAAGCTGTCAGCGTCCCCGACCTGTCACTGTTTATCGACCAGATGGTAGGCGGTGTGGTGGTGGCCTTGGGTCAAGCTGAATGACGCCACAATTTCAGCGGCGGCGCCCCCCTACTTCCCCACCACCCCAAACACCGCCTTCGGTATCATCACATGCACCCCCTTGTTGCGGTCCACCAACTCCGTCACCTCGACATCGCCGGCGACGCTGAGCAGCATATAGGCGTCGTCCCGCGTCATGCCCTTCGCCGCCACCAGGAAATCCACCGCGTTGCGCAGCGCTTTCCTTGTGGCGTTCGACAGATCATCGTCAAAGCCCATGGCGATGTAATGGGTGGGGGTTTCGGCGCGGGGGTAGGGCAGCACGTCATGCTTGTGCAGGATGAAGGTGAAGGTGCCGACCAGTGACGTCTCCAGCGCGGTGATATCGACCTCGCCATTGCCTTGCGCCGCATGGCCGTCGCCGACCTGGAACAACGCGCCGCTGGCATGGACGGGCAGAAACAGGGTGGTGCCGGCCACCAGCGCCTTGTCGTCCATATTGCCGCCGATGATCGTCGGCGGGGCGCTGTCATAACGCCCGAACGCCGGCGGCGGCGCGACGCCCATGCTGCCGAAGAAGGGGTGCAGCGGCACGTTGATGCCGGGGCCGAAGCGGCCGAGCATGGCCTTTGCATCCAGCGGCACGATCTTCATCCGCGCATAGGGGAAATCATCGGTCAGGAAGCCGGCGCCATAGCGGAAGGCATTGTACGCATAGGGGATGGCGAGATCGATCCTGTCGATCCGCACTTCCAGCGTGTCGCCGGGTTCGGCACCCTCGATCGCCACCGGGCCGGTGAGGATATGGCCGCCGGGACCGCGCGCACTGGCCGGCACGCCCTCATAAACCGCGCGCAGCGCCGGTTCGACATCGCCGGGCGCGACCCCGGCTTTTTCCAGGCCCGCCGGGCTGTTGGTCAGCAGGGTGTGGATGACGACGGTGTCGCCGGATTTGATGGTGAGGGCGGGTCTGGTGCCGGCCTCATAATGCCCCCAGGCGATGGTGGCGGGCGTGGCCGGCAGATCGAACGTTGCGGCGGCGGCGGCCGGCGCCAGCAGGGCCATGCCGAAAAATGCCAGTGTCGCGCGCATCTCAAGCCCCCGGTTGCCAGGCGCAGCGATGGACGGCAGCTTATGTAAACTCAAGGGCTGCAGGCCGGATTATTTCCGCTTCCGCCATCGGGAGAGGAAAGTGGCCTTGCCCCCGCCACAGGCCGTGTTACAAGCCTAAAACACCAATAGGGAGCCGCCATGCCCTTCGACCCTGAACTCGCCACCAAGGCCTGGATGGCAACGCTCAGCGGCGCCGCCCGCGCCAAATCGGACGCCTATTTCGAAGGCGGTTACTGGCTGCTGCTGTGGGGCTTTGTCGTAACGCTCGTCTCCGCCTGGATCATGCTGCGTTTCGGGCTGGTGGCGCGCATCTCGACCTGGGCACAGCGCCGGACGTCGCGGGCCTGGCTGCGCAGTTTCCTGTTCGCGGTGCCCTTCCTGCTGCTGTCCAGCCTGATCACCTTGCCCTGGGATATCTATACCGGCTTTGTCCGCGAACAGGCCTATGGGCTGTCGAACATGACGTTCACCGCCTGGCTGGGGGAGGATCTGATCGGCCTCGCCATCAGCACAGTCACCCTGTCGCTGCTGTTCATCGCCATCCATGCCGTCATCCGCCGGGCGCCGCGCGACTGGTGGTTGCTCGGCACCGCGGTGGCCGTTGCCGGCATGACCTTTGCCGTCGCCATCGCGCCCTTGTTCATCGAACCTTTGTTCAACAAATATGTGCCGCTGCCGGCGGGGCCGGTGCGCCAACAGATACTTTCGATGGCGCGGGCCAATGGCGTGCCGGCGGACAATGTCTATCTTGTCGATGCCTCGCGGCAATCAAAACGCATTTCAGCCAATGTCGCCGGCCTGTTCGGCACGACGCGGATTGCGCTCAATGATAATCTGCTGAAGCAGCCCGCCGATGAAATCCGCGCCGTGATGGGCCATGAAATGGGCCATTATGTCCTTAATCATGTCGTCAAATTCCTGGTCAGCCTGACCCTGATCCTCGCCGTCTTCTTCCTGGTCACCGCCCGGCTGCTGCCCTGGGTCGTCGCCCGCCATGGCCCCGGCTGGGGCATCACCGGCATGGATGACCCGGCCATATTGGCACCGGCGCTGGTGATCATCGCGGGGCTTGCCTTGCTGGCGACGCCGCTGTTCAACACCATGACCCGCACCCAGGAAATCGAGGCCGATCGCTTCGGGCTCAACGCCGCCCGCGCGCCCGACAGTTTCGCCAGCATCGCCATGAAGCTGTCGCAATACAGGAAGATCGAACCGGGGCCATGGGAGGAAGCGATCTTCTTCGATCACCCCTCGGGCCATACCCGCGTGCTGACCGCGATGCGCTGGAAGGCCGAACATCTGGGGCAGGCGGACGTGAAATAGCGCGGGCTTTCCTACAACGCCCGTGTTTTCACCCGCCCTGGCCGGCGCCAATACCGCCACACCCGGTGGCGGTCCGGTGGCGCTACCGCCGCGCCCGGCGCACCGCCCCGGGCCTCACCCGAAAAACCCGGCTTATTCCGCCGCCATCGCCAGCACCGGCGCCGCCTGCGGGCCCCTGATCAGTCCGCCCGGCAGCGCCCCGGTCATCACGCCTTCGCGGAACGTCACCACGCCGTTCTTGATCGTCGCCACATAGCCATCGGCCTTTTGCAGCAGCCGCTTGCCGCCGGCCGGCAGATCGAACGCCATCCACGGCGCGCCGAGTTTCAGCCGGTCCATGGCGATGATATTGATGTCGGCCAGCATGCCCGGCAGCAGTTGCCCGCGGTCATTCATGCCATAAAGTCGTGCGGTATCAGCGCATTGGCGCTTGATGGCATTTTCGATCGTCACGGTGCCGCGCTGGCGATCGCGCACCCAATGCTGGAGCAGGAAGGTCGGCGAGGCGGCATCGCAGATGGTGCCGCAATGCGCGCCGCCATCCGACAGCGAGATGACGATATCGTCGCGGTGCAGCAGGCCCTGGACGAAATCCAGATTGCCATCGGCATAGTTGAGGATGGGGAAATAAATAAAGCCGGTGCCTTCATTGGTGGTCAGCAAGTCATAGGTATATTCCGCCGGGCTGACCCCCGCTGCCGCCGCCCGCGCCGCAATGGTTTCGGCCTGGGTCGGTTCATAATTGAATTCCGGCCCCATTTCATAATGCAAACCAAAGCCTTGTGCGACGGCATAGAGCAGCATCTGCACGTCGGATTCGGGGATGACATCGGCCTCGGCGAGCAATTTCGCCTTCCATTCCGGGTCGGAAATCTTCGCCCATTGCACATCCCAGGGTGCCGTATCGATTTCGGCCCAACTTGGCTTGAACTTGAACGGATGCACCGTTCCGCGCCACGCCATCAATATGCCATTGCCGCGCAGCGCGATCTGGGCAACGATATTGGCGCCAGCGGCGTTCCATTTCGCCGTTTCGGCCATCTGTTCTTCCCAGGGCAGTTCCTTGGCGATGCTTTGGAGCATGGCAAAGGTCACCGGCAGCCCGGTTTCCTTCGACAGC
>JANYCM010000380.1 GCA_025360285.1 Sphingomonadales bacterium | reverse complement strand
CCAGGGCGAGGACAAGCCGCTGGGTTTTGCCATCACCGCCCGCCCCGGTGCGGTGCCGGCGGCCGGGCTGGCGCTGAATGCCAGCGCCCCGGTTGAAGATGCGCCGGGCCTGCCGCTGATCCTGCTGGGTGCCGTGCTCGGCGGTATCATCCTCAACATCATGCCCTGCGTGTTCCCGATCCTCAGCCTGAAGGCGCTCAGCCTGGCGAAGGGCAATGTCGAGGCACCTGCCGCCCGCCGCGATGCGCTGGCCTATACCGCCGGGGTGGTGCTGGTCTGCACGGCTTTGGGGGGCCTGGTGCTACTGCTGCGCACTGCCGGGGCGCAGGTCGGTTGGGCGTTCCAGTTGCAGGATCCGCGCGTCATCACCGGGCTGCTGCTGCTGGTCACCGGCATTGCGCTGAACCTTGCCGGCGTCTTTGAAATCTCCCTGAGCACCGGCAGCGTTGGCGACGACACCATCCGCAAGGGCGGCGCGCTGGGCAGTTTTGCCACCGGTGCGCTGGCGGCGTTTGTCGCGACGCCGTGCACCGGGCCGTTCATGGCCGGGGCCCTGGGCGCGGCGCTGGTGCTGCCGCCGGTCGCCGCACTGGCGGTGTTTGCCGGGCTGGGGCTGGGGCTGGCGCTGCCGTTTCTGCTGATCGGCTTTGTGCCGGCGCTGCGCCGGATGCTGCCGCGGCCGGGGGCGTGGATGACGCGGCTGCGCGCGATCCTGTCGATCCCGATGTTCGCAACGGCGCTGGCGCTGGCCTGGGTGCTGGGCCGCCAGGCCGGGGTTTCGGGCATGACCGCCGGCCTCGCCGGGGCGCTGGGGCTGGGGCTGTTGCTGTGGTGGCTGGGCAGCCGGCAGACACGCGGCAGCGGCGCCTGGTTGCCGGCCGGCGCCGCAGTGGCGACGATCATCGCCGCGATTGCACTGCTGCCGCCCGCCGACCCGGCGGTGGCGCGCACCGTGTCTGGCCCGGCGGCGCTGGCGGTGCAGGTGTTCAGCCCGGAAAAGCTCGCCGAACTGCGTGCGAGCCGGACACCGGTGTTCGTCTATATGACCGCCGATTGGTGCCTGACCTGCAAGGTCAATGAAAAGGGCGCCATGGCCGATGCGGGGGTGGCGGCGGCCTTCAAAGCCAAGGGCATCGCCGTTCTGGAAGGCGATTGGACGCGCGGCGACCCGGTGATTTCAAAATGGCTCGCCGAACATCACCGCGCCGGCGTGCCGATCTATGTCTTCTACGCCGCCGATGGCGCGGAGAGCGAACTGCCGCAGATTTTGACGGTGGACCGCCTGACGAAGCTGGGGTGAATTACGTCTCCCCTCCCGCTTGCGGGAGGGGTCGGGGGTGGGTTCTTCGTGGTCAGCGCCCCCTCAAAACCCCAACGCCCGCACGATCGCCCACAGGCTCAGCCCCACCATCACCGTCCAGGTGCCGGCCGCGCCCGCCACCCGCCACCCATTGGCGCCGCCCTGTGCCATGCCGATGGCATGGGCGATACGCACCGCGACCAGCCCCAGCCCGGCGATCCACAAAGCCGGCGGCGCCGTGTCAGTCGACATTTCCAGCGCCAGGATCAGGATAAGGCAGAAGGGCACATATTCAGCGAAATTGGCATGGGCGCGGATGCGGGCGAGCAGCACGGCATCGCCGCCATCACCCAGCGAAACCTTTGCCGCCTGGCGCACCTGGACCACCCGGTACGACAGGAAAAGAAAGACCAGGCCGAGCAGGCCGCCGGTCAGCAACGTTACCACCATCACGATTCCCCGATAAATTTGCACGCTTGGGCTTAGGCGATGCAACGGGGGCGCGTCGAGGCAGTTTGAACTGCTCCACCCCGTAACGACAGGAGCCAGACATGGACAAGGATCGTATCGAAGGCGCCGCGAAGAATATCGGCGGCAAGATCAAGGAAGCCGCCGGGAAGGTGACCGGCGATGCCAAGCTGGAAACCAGTGGCAAGGCCGATCAGGTTACCGGCAAGGTGCAAAACGCCGTTGGCGGCATCAAGGACACGCTGCGCGGCAAGTAACCGCCCGCGTTTGCCCGCAAACGACCCCGGGATTTCCGGCCTGACACCCCGCCACGCCCGCGTGGCGGGGTGTTTTGTCCGTGGATCAGGCCGGTGAACTACCCGGTTTCACTGTCTTTTTCTCAATCAGGGCGTAGCTGCGCTGATACCATTTCGACCCGACATAATTGCTGCCCAGCACCGCGGCGGCCTTGCGGGCTTCCTCGGGCAGGCCCAGCGCCAGATAGCATTCCACCAGTCGGTGCAGCGCTTCAGGGGTATGGCTGGTCGTGTCATATTGATCGACGACAGTACGAAAGCGAGCGATTCCCGCGAGATAAAGGCCCTGATTTTCGTAAAAGCGGCCGATTTCCATCTCCTTGCCGGCCAGATGGTCCCGCGCCAGATCGACCTTCAGCCGGGCATCGGCGGCATAGGCGGTGGCGGGATAACGCCGGATCAATTCGCCAAGCGCATCAAGGGCTTGCTGGGTGATCTTCTGGTC
>JANYCM010000014.1 GCA_025360285.1 Sphingomonadales bacterium | reverse complement strand
ACCGAACAGGACATGCTCGGCGACCGGTTGGTCCGCCGCAAGCGGTCGGCCCGCAAGGCCGATGCCTTCATGGCCGAATTGGCGATGCTGACGCCGGGCGACCTGCTCGTCCACCGCGAACATGGCATCGGCCGTTATGAGGGCCTGGTCGCCATCGAGATCGCCCGGCGGCCGCATGACTGTGTCGCCTTGACCTATGATGGCGGCTCGAAACTCTATGTGCCCGTCGAAAATATCGATGTCCTGAGTCGTTACGGCAGCGAATCCGAAGGCGTCGGCCTCGATAAATTGGGCGGTGTCGCCTGGGCCGCCCGCCGCGGCCGCATGAAGGACCGCATTCGCGAGATCGCCGGCGAGTTGCTCAAGACCGCCGCGGCCCGCGCACTGCGCGAGGCGGAACCGGCGGTGGTCGATCCTCATGGTTACGCGGCATTCGCCGACAAATTCCCCTATGTCGAAACCGACGATCAATTGCGCGCCATTGATGATGTGCTCGGCGATCTCGCCAGTGGCCGCCCAATGGACCGCCTCGTCTGCGGTGATGTCGGCTTTGGCAAGACCGAGGTAGCGTTGCGGGCCGCCTATGCAGCCGCGCTGTCGGGGATGCAGGTCGCGGTGGTCTGCCCGACGACCTTGCTCGCGCGCCAGCATTTCGCCGGCTTTACCGAACGCTTTGCCGGCCTGCCAGTCGAAGTGCGGCAATTGTCGCGGCTGGTCACGGCGAACGATGCCAAGATCGTGCGCGAAGGCCTGGCCGATGGCACCGTCGATATCGTCGTCGGCACCCATGCCATCCTCGCCAAATCGGTCGAATTCAAGCGGCTCGGGCTGGTGATTGTCGATGAGGAACAGCGTTTCGGCGTGGTCCACAAGGAACGGCTGAAGGCGCTGAAGGCCGATGTTCATGTGCTGACGCTGACCGCCACGCCGATCCCGCGCACGCTCCAGATGGCGCTGACGGGCCTCAGAGAAATGTCGATCATCGCCACCCCGCCGGTCGATCGGCTGGCGGTGCGGACGTACGTGATGCCCTTCGACGAAGTGGTGCTGCGCGAGGCCTTGCTGCGCGAACATTATCGCGGCGGGCAAAGCTTCTTCGTCGTGCCGCGCATCGCCGATCTGCCCGATATCGAACAATTCATCCGCGAACAGATTCCGGAAATCAAGCCGGTGACGGCGCATGGCCAGATGTCGCCCACCGAAGTCGAGGAACGGATGAGCGCCTTTTACGACAAGCGCTATGACGTGCTGCTGTCCACCACCATCATCGAATCGGGCCTTGATATTCCCAGCGCCAACACACTTATCGTCCACCGCGCCGATCGCTTCGGCCTCGCGCAGCTATACCAGATTCGCGGCCGGGTTGGGCGCGCGAAGACGCGGGCCTATGCCTATCTCACCACGCCCGCCGACCAGTCGATCACCGAAGGCGCCGAAAAGCGCCTGCAAGTGCTGTCAGCGCTCGATACTTTGGGGGCCGGCTTCCAGCTTGCCAGCCATGATCTTGACCAGCGCGGCGCCGGCAATCTGCTCGGCGACGAACAATCGGGGCATATCAAGGAAATCGGCTTCGAACTTTACCAGTCGATGCTGGAGGAGGCGATTCTTGAGGCACAGGCGGCGGCGCGCGGTGTCAAGCCGCCGGCCGAGGCCTTCTCACCCCAGATCACCGCCGAAGTGCCGATCCTCATCCCCGAACATTATGTGCCCGACCTCAACGTCCGCATGGCGCTGTATCGCCGTCTCAACGAGATGCAGGGCCGCCAGGACATCGATGGCTTTGCCGCGGAAATGATCGACCGTTTCGGGCCGCTGCCGCTGGAAGCCTCGAATTTGCTGTCCATCATCGAGATCAAGCTGGCGTGCCTTGGCGCCGGCGTTGCCAAGCTGGAGGCCGGCAGCAAGGGCGGGCTGGTCACCTTCCAGAATGACAGCTTCAGCAACCCCGAAGGCCTGATGGCTTATATCGATCGCCTCGGCGCGCGGGCCAAAATCCGCCCGGACCAGAAATTGTTCATCGCCGCCGATTGGGGACAGGACAATGTCCGGCTGAAGGGCGCGCTCAGCCTGGCGGTCAGTCTCGCCAAGCTGGCGGGCGGCGCGGTGTTGAAGCCGGCAGCGCCCAAGCCGGCGCCAGCGGCGAAACTACCGCCGGCCAAGCCATTGCCGCCGCGACCCAATGTGTTCAAGGCCAAGGTGCGCGGGCGTTAGAGCGTGATGACATTAGACACGATCGCCGGGACGGTGTTGATTTTGTTCCGTGGCAAGGAGCGAGGAGAGCGTCGATGCAGCGCATCGCCGCCGAC
>JANYCM010000411.1 GCA_025360285.1 Sphingomonadales bacterium | reverse complement strand
GGCCCCCGATTGGTCCAGAGCCGCTTCGGCGTCGGCAACCGAACAGATATCGCCATTAACAATAACAGGCACTTTAACGGCATTCTTGACCTGACGCACAAAGGCCCAATCCGCGGTGCCGGTGTAAAGCTGGCACCGCGTACGGCCATGGACCGTGATCAGCTGTATCCCCAGATCCTCGGCGACGCGCGCCAGTTCGGGGGCATTGAGGCTGGCATGGTCCCAGCCCATGCGCATCTTCAGGGTCACGGGCACCTTCACGGCCTTGACCGTCGCCTCGATGATGCGGCGCGCCAGTTCCGGTTCGCGCATCAGGGCCGATCCGGCATGGCCGTTGACGACCTTCTTGACCGGGCAGCCCATGTTGATGTCAATGATGGCGGCACCCATGCCCTCGTTGAGCTTTGCCGCTTCGGCCATGCGCGCCGGTTCGCATCCGGCCAGCTGCATCGATACGGGTTCCTCGCTCGGGTCCCAGGCGGCCTTTTGCAGCGATTGCCGGGTTTCGCGGATCATCGCCTCGCTGGCGATCATTTCGGTGACCGTAAGGCCCGCGCCAAAACGCTTGACGAGCGTGCGGAACGGCCGGTCGGTAACACCGGTCATCGGCGCCAGAATGACCGGCGTGGCGAGCGTGATCGAGCCGATACGAACGGGCCCGATGGCGATGGGTGGCATATGGTTCACGATATTGCCTGAAAAACAGGCACATGCCCTAAAGCTTTTCCGGCGGGCCGGCAAGGCGAAGCCATTGACCCGGATTAACCCGAGATAACGCCAGGATTAAGCTTTGATCATGGCATTGTCGGTCCCGCCAGCTTGGCATAGCCTGTTCCTGGTTCGTCAACGGAAGGGCAGAATGCTGTTTTTGCTCGCATTGTCGGTTGCCGTCGCGCACGCCGGCCAGACTCTGGCGGGGCCGGCGTTCGAACGCTTTGCGCGCGCCGCTGATCAGGCTTGCCCGGCGCAAGTGCTGCGGCTTATCAGCCCCGGCGACCTTTCATGGCTGCAGGAAAGCTTTGCGGCGCAGCTGTCGCCGGTGCGGGCGGCGCGTTTAAACGGTGCCGGCGATCAGGACCGGCGCTGCGCCACCAGCGAAGGTGGCCTGTCCTGCCCCACAAATGCGACCCTTGATGCTCTGCACCGCACCGCGATGCTGCCGGCGTTCACGCGCTTTGCGTGTACCCACGCCGCGCCAGGGGCGCCGCACGGGTCGGCACGCCAGGCAGCAGCAATCCTGCACGATCTCGATCTTGGCAGTTTCCCCAATTCCACCGGGCCACGCCGCCAAGCCGGCCTTTATACGCCGGCAGATTATGGCTTCACCAGCGCCGAAGCCTTTGACGACGGCTGGGCGCAGCTCAGCGCGCCTGCCGATCACTGGCACATGTCGGCGCTGCTGCTCGACGGCGGCGCGGGCAAGGCCACGATCTGTTTTGTCGATGCCGGCGGCACCGGCGCCACATATCGCGCCACCCAGGTGCTGCATGTCGAATATGGTCGTAATGCCCGCTGGATAGCCCGCCAGATCGCCGATCGACCCGATTGCCGCAACATGCCGCCATTGGGTGTGAAGGCGCCCCTGCCCTAGCCATGGCGCTCTGCACGCCCTAGTGCTCCCGCATGACCCGCCATGTGATCATTGTTGCGGCCGGCAGTGGCACCCGTGCCGGCGGCGATGTCCCCAAGCAATATCGCGCCATAGGCGGCAAGCCGCTGCTGCGCCACGCGGTGGAGGCAATCAGGGCGCACCCGGCCATTGATGCCGTCACGGTGGTGATCAACCCGGCCGACCGGGCATTATATGATAATGCTGTCGCCGGATTGAACCTGCCCGCGCCGGTGGCCGGCGGCGCGACGCGCCAGCAATCGGTGCTCAACGGTCTGCGGGCACTTGTCGCTTCGCCGCCGATGCTGGTTCTGATCCATGATGCGGCGCGGGGCTTCGTCCCGCCAGCACTTGTGGATGGGTTGATCGCGGCGTTCGATGATCCCGCCAATGATGGTGCCGTGCCCGGCCTTGCCGTGGTCGACAGCCTGCGCCGCGGCGGCAGCCATTTCGAAGCACCCGTTGACCGCGACGGGCTGTGGCGGGTGCAAACCCCGCAAGCGTTTCGCTTTCCGGCGCTGCTCGCCGCCCATCGCGCTGCGCCGCACGGTGCCACCGACGATCTCGCCATTGCCATGGCGGCGGGGCTGCGCGTCGCCGTGACGGCGGGTGACGAACGCGCTTTCAAGGTGACGAACCCTGAAGATTTTGCCAAGGCAGAGGCCATGCTCGAAGCGTCTCTCGCCCCTGCCCTCACTTCCCGTGCCGCCAGCGGCTTTGATGTCCACCGCTTCGGCCCCGGCGATCATGTCTGGCTATGCGGCGTGCGCATCCCGCACAGCCACGGCCTGATCGGCCATAGCGATGCCGATGCCGGGCTGCACGCGCTGACCGATGCGCTGCT
>JANYCM010000409.1 GCA_025360285.1 Sphingomonadales bacterium | reverse complement strand
CGAATCGGGCATGGCAAGGCCCATGATCGAATAGAAGCACGTGGTCTTGCCGGCGCCGTTCGGCCCCAACAGGCCAACCACTTCGCCGCGCCGCACCGACAGCGAGACATCGCGCAGTACGACGCGCTTGTCATAGCGCTTGCCGATGCCATCGACCGACAGCCCGCGCAGCACGCCGCCGCCGGAGGCCCGGTCTTCGGTACCGGCGCCATCGTCCGGCCGGTCGATGATATCACTATCCGCCAAGGCGCTTTCCCATCTCACCCGAGTCCGAAAAACGGCCCCGGCACCACCAACTTGCGCCCATTCGCACCTTGGCGCGAACTTTGCATGTCTGGCCCAGGGTAGCGCGAAGCGAACGGCTTGCAAAGGCCGGACAAGCGTGGGCGGACCGGGCATGGTGGCCCGGAATAACCCCGTTGCATCCGCCGCCCTGCCAACGCAAAGACGGGGCCATGCTGCATGTCGAAACCCTGAGCCTGACCACCGCCGCCCTTTTGTTCGTGGCCGGACTATGGGCAGGAACGCAAAATGCCCTCGCCGGGGGCGGCTCCTTCATCACCCTGCCCGCGCTGATCGCCGTCGGGTTGGACCCGAAACTCGCCAATATCACCAGCACCATCGCGCTGTTCCCCGGCCAGATCACCACCGGCTGGGCCGGCCGCGCCATGGTATCGGGCGCGCAGCGGCTGTCGTTCCGCACCCTGGCGATCATCAGCCTGAGCGGCGGTATCGGCGGCGCCTTTCTGCTCATCGGCACGCCATCGCGGGTGTTTGCCGCGATGGTGCCCTGGCTGGTGCTGGCCGCCACCGGGCTGTTCGCCTGGAGCAGTTTCGGCCCCAAGCCCATCACCGGCCGCGAACCGCCGCCGGCCTGGATTTCCGTGCTGACACAGGGCACGATCGGGCTTTACAGCGGTTTTTTCGGCGGCGGCGCGGGGATCATGACGCTCGCTTCCCTGACCTTGGCCGGGCTGCCGGTGCGCAGTGCCGGCGCCACCAAGAATGTCCTGGTGTCGCTGGCCAATATTTCGGCGGCCGTAGTCTTTGCCCTTTCGGGGGCGGTCGCCTGGGCGCAGGCGCTGGCGATCGGCGCCGGCGCGATGATTGGCGGCTATGCCGGGGCGCGGGCGCTGGCGGTGCTGCCGGAGAAGGTACTGAAGACCGGCGTCATCATCATCGGGCTGGGGCTGACGGTCGGATTGTTCCTGCGCGCCTGACCGCTACAATCCGGCCGCCGCCAGCATCGCCGACGCGCCGTGTTCGGCCGAATCGGAGGCCGCGCGCATCAAGGCAAACAATTCGCGCCCGGTGCCCACCGGTTGCGGCGGCGGCGGGGCCGAGGCCCGCGCCGACAGGTCGGCACTGGTTTCCAGCAAGCCGGTGCGGGCACACAGCTTGATCATGTCGCCATCGTGCAGCCGCGCCAGCGGGCCATCGGCCTGGGCTTCCGGGCTGACATGGATGGCGGCGGGCACCTTGCCGCTGGCGCCGGACATGCGGCCATCGGTGACCAGGGCCACCTGAAAGCCGCGATCCTGCAACACCCCGAGCGGCGGCGTCAGCTTGTGGAGTTCGGGCATGCCATTGGCGCACGGCCCCTGGAAGCGCACGACAACGATGACATCGCGGTCGAGTTCGCCGGCCTTGAAGGCAGCGAGCACGGCGTCCTGATCGGCGAAGATCCGCGCCGGGGCCTCGATCGTCCAGCGGTCGGGGGTGACGGCGCTGGTCTTGAAGATGGCGCGGCCCAGATTGCCGGCCACCAGCCGCATGCCGCCATCGGGCGCAAAAGGCGCGGCCGCCGGGGCCAGCACATCGGCGTTGCTGCTGGCGCCGACCGGCCGCCAGACGACATCGCTGCCCGCCAGTTCGGGCACCTTCGTCCAGTCGGCAAAGCCGCTGCCGATGGTGGCGATATCATGCGCCAGCCCGGCACCGCGCAGCTCCGAAATGACAAAACCCATGCCGCCGGCGGCGTGAAAGGCGTTCACATCGGCACCGCCGCCGGGATAGATGCGGGCGATCTGCGGCACCACCGCCGACAGCCGGTCAAAATCTTCCCAATCGATGCTGATGCCGGCGGCGCGCGCCATCGCCGGCAGATGGATGGCATGGTTGGTCGAACCGCCGGTGGCCAGCAGACCCACAATCGCGTTGACGATGGCGCGTTCATCGACAATGCGGCCCAGCGGTCGCGGGTCATCACCGCCAGTGCCGATCGCGGCGAGGCGATGGATGGCGGCGCGGGTCAATGCCGGGCGCAGGCCATCCCGCGGTTGCACAAAGCTTGATCCCGGCAGTTGCAGCCCCATCATCTCCAGCAGCATCTGGTTGGAATTGGCGGTGCCATAAAAGGTGCAGGTGCCGGGGCTGTGGTACGATGCGGCCTCGGCCTCCAGCAGCTCGGCCTTGCTCGCCTTGCCTTCGGCATAGAGTTGGCGGACGCGGGCCTTTTCCTTGTTGGGCAGTCCCGATGGCATCGGCCCCGCCGGCACGAACACCGCCGGCAGATGGCCGAAGCGCAGCGCGCCGATCAACAGGCCGGGCACGATCTTGTCGCAGATACCCAGCAGCGCGACGCCTTCGAACATGGCGTGGCTCAGCGCGATGGCGGTGCCCATGGCGATATTGTCGCGGCTGTTCAGCGACAGGTCCATGCCGGCCTGGCCTTGTGTCACGCCATCGCACATCGCCGGCACGCCGCCCGCCACTTGCGCCGTGGCGCCGACTTCGCGGGCGAACAGCTTGATCTGTTCGGGGTAGCGGCCATAGGGCTGATGCGCCGACAACATATCATTATAGGCTGTGACGATGCCGATGTTCATGGCGCCGCCGGCGCGGATGACGCGCTTGTCATCGCCGGTGGCAGCAAAGCCGTGGGCAAGGTTCCCGCAGGAAAGATTGCCGCGCGCCGTGCCCGCCTCTCCCTGCCGCGCGATAAAATCAAGATAGGCACGGCGG
This sequence comes from Sphingomonadales bacterium, assembly GCA_025360285.1. Lineage (GTDB taxonomy): Bacteria > Pseudomonadota > Alphaproteobacteria > Sphingomonadales > Sphingomonadaceae > Sandarakinorhabdus. The sequence goes on along the minus strand of JANYCM010000409.1, from coordinate 261 downwards.
CCGGGGGCTGATCTTGTGATGATGCGCTGGGTAACGGCAGCAACAATGGGGTTCATTTCGGTCATCACATATCTCCTGCCGCCCGAAGGCGTGCCATCAACGCGCTAGCCCCCGGCATCGCCGCTGTTCGCGCGGCCACCACCATTGCCCGATAACCGGCCAGCACAGTAACGCCCAATTCGGTCAACGCCGCGCCGCCGCCGCCGCTGCCACCCTTGCTGGCGGCAACCAAAGGCGTGACAAAGGCGCTGTTCATGGTTT
>JANYCM010000377.1 GCA_025360285.1 Sphingomonadales bacterium | reverse complement strand
CACGCCGCGGTCCATGCCATCGTCGTGGATCAGCAGCGCCGGGCCAGCATCATCGATCAGCCATGCAAGCTCCGCCGCGGCCAGCCGCCAGTTGAGCGGCACATAGGCAGCGCCGATCCGCGCGCAGGCGTGATGGAGGATGATCAGCAACACGCCATTGCGCGCCAGCGCCGCCACCCGGTCACCGACGCCGATACCATGCCCGCGCAGAACGGCCGCGCACGCCGCCACATCGCGGTCGAGCGCGGCATAGGACCAGCACCGCTCGCTCGCCAGATCGCTGGCCGCGAGACGGTCCGGCCCTAACAAGGCCTGCAGGGCGACGTTATCGACGGGCGCCGCCACGCGGATCAGGCCGGCTGCTTGCCCAGGTCATAGGCACCCAGCCCCGGCTTGAAGCTTTTTTCATCGATGAACTGGCGAATGCCTTCCTTGCGGCCATCATTGTCGAAGCTGTTCGCGGCCTCCTGGGCACGGATCAGATAATCCTCGGCCTCGTCATAGGTCATCGCACCGACGCGGCGCACGGCATCCTTGGTGGCCTTCAGCGCCACCGGATTCTTTTTGAGCAGGACGTTCGCCACTTCAACGACGCGATCGCGCAACCGGTCGGCGGGATGGGCCTCATTGACCAGTTTCCAGGCCGCCGCCTTTCGCCCGTCGATATTTTCACCCATCATCGCGTGATACATGGCGTCGCGCATCGACAGGAGTTCGACGGCCACTTTGGTCGCCCCGCCGCCCGGCAATATGCCCCAGTTGATCTCGCTCAGCCCGAACTGGGCGTCTTCATCGGCAAAGGCCAGATCACAGGCAAACAGCGGCCCATAGCCGCCGCCGAAGCACCAGCCATTGACCATGGCGATCGTCGGCTTTTGGAACCAGCGCAGCCGCCGCCACCAGCCATAGGCCTCGGCCTGCGCCTGCCGCACGGCGCCCAGGCCCCTGGCTTCATTTTCTCGAAAATATTCCTTCAAATCCATGCCGGCCGACCAGGCGCTGCCTTCGCCGGTCAGCACCAGCACGCCAACATCATCGCGATATTCCAGATCATGCAGCAATTCGCCCATCGCCCGGTTGAGCGCCGGGTTCATGCAGTTGCGCTTGTCGGGCCGGTTGAATTTCAACCAGGCGATGCGGTTTTCGATGGTGACGGTTGCGGGGGCGGTGTCGGTCACGCTGAGTCCTTCAGATGGGGTAATGGCCGGGCTGGGTTTCGATGGTGATCCAGCGCAATTCGGTGAAGGCATCGATGCCGGCCTTGCCGCCGAAACGGCCGTAACCGCTGGCCCCGGTGCCGCCGAAGGGCATCTGCGCCTCATCATGCACCGTCGGGCCATTGATGTGGCAGATGCCGGACTTGATCTGCCGCGCCACCCGCAGCCCGCGGGCCGTATCGCGGGTGAAGATTGCGGCGCTGAGGCCATAATCGCTGTCATTGGCCAGCTCGACGGCATGGGCTTCGTCGCGGGCACGGACGATGGCGACCACCGGCCCGAAACTTTCCTCGCGGAACAACCGCATGGCAGGGGTGACATGATCGACGACATGCGCTGGCATGATGACGCCGTCCGCCGCGCCGCCGCCGCGCAGCACCGCGCCATCAGCCACCGCCGCGCCGACAAGCTCCGCCACATGGACGACGGTCTTGTGGTCAACAACGGCACCCAGCGGCGTGTTGCCGGCGCGGGGGTCGCCCGCTGCAAGGGTCGCCACCTTGGCGGCGAAGCGTTCGACAAAGGCATCGGCCACGGCATCCACAACGATGATCCGCTCGGTGGACATGCAGATCTGGCCCTGGTTCATGAAGGCGCCGAACGCTGCCGCTTTCACCGCTTCATCAAGATCGGCATCCGCCAGCACCAGCAGCGGAGCCTTGCCACCGAGTTCGAGCAGCACGGGCTTCAAATTCTGCGCGGCGCGCACGGCGATGATCCGCCCGACGGCGGTCGAGCCGGTGAAATTGATGCGGCGCACGGCGGGGTGATCGATCAGCGCGCCGACAATGGCACCAGCATCGGCGGGCGCATTGGTGACAAGGTTGACGATGCCGCCACCCAGGCCCGCCTCGGCAAAGGCTTCGATGATCAGGCCATGGGTGCGCGGGCAGAGTTCCGAGGCTTTCAGGATGACGGTGTTGCCGCACGCCAGCGGCATGGCGATGGCGCGGACGCCCAGGATGATCGGCGCGTTCCACGGCGCAATGCCCAGACAGACACCGGCCGGTTCGCGGATCGCCATGGCGATGCAGCCGGGCTTGTCCGAGGGGATCACCTCGCCGCCGATCTGCGTCGTCATGGCGGCGGCTTCGCGCACCATCCCGCCAGCCAGCGCCAGGTTGAAGCGCGCCCAGCCCATTGTCGCGCCGATTTCGGCCTGCATCGCCGCCACAAAATCATCGGCGCGCGCTTCCAGCGCATCGGCGGCCTTGGCGAGCAGCGCCCGCCGGGCATTGGGGCCGAGCGCCGCCCAGGCCGGCAGCGCCGCGGCGGCCGCATCGGCGGCAGCTTGCGCATCGGCGACGCCCATCGCCGGCGTGCGTGAGGCCAGCGCGCCGGTGACAGGGTCGGCCCGGTCGAACCAGGCGCCGGTCTCCTCTGCGGGCAGGCTTGCGGCATTCATGATTATCTCCCCCTATTCAAAGCGGCAGGCCGACATAATTTTCGGCAATCGCGGTCTGCGCCGCCACCGAACCGGCTATGTAATCCAACTCGGCAAGCTGCATCCGACGTTCGAAGCGCCCGTCCTCCGGGAAACGGTGCATCAGCTTGGTCAATTGCCAACTGAAGCGTTCGGCCTTCCAGACGCGCGCCGCGGCGCGCGCCGAATAGCCATGTAGCAGCGCCTCGTCGCCGTCGTGATAAAAGCCGATCAGCGCCGCGGACAGATAGGCCACGTCCGACGCCGCAAGGTTGAGGCCCTTGGCCCCTGTCGGCGGCACGACATGCGCACAATCGCCGGCGAGGAACAGCCGGCCGTGCTGCATCGGTTCGCAAACGAACGACCGCAGCGGCGCGATGGATTTTTCCAGCGCCGGTCCCCGCACGATCCGCGCGCCGGCCGGCCCCAGCCGCAGCGCCAGCTCATCCCACAGCCGGTCATCGGGCCAATTGTCCATCCGTTCACCGTCGGGCACCTGGATATAATAGCGGCTGCGGGTCGGCGAGCGCATCGAGGCCAGAGCAAAGCCATTGTCATGATTGGCGTAGATGAGTTCATCATCACACGGCGGCACATCGGCAAGAATGCCCAGCCAGCCGAAGGGATAGACGCACTCGAAGGATTTCTGCACGGCAGCCGGCAGCGCGGCGCGCGAGGGCCCATGGAAACCATCACAGCCGGCGATGAAATCAGTGTCCAGCCGCTGGCCGTCGGCCCAGGTGAGGAACGGCGCGCTGCTGTCCACGTCATGGAGGGCGACATCGCCGGCCTCCCAGATGATATCCAGGCCGCGTTCGGGTGCGGCGGCGATCAGGTCCCGCGTCACTTCGGTCTGGCCATAGACCGTCACGGCATGGCCGGTCAGCGCCGCGACATCGATGCGGACGGTGCGCTCGCCATCGACCAGCCCGAAGCCATGATGCGGCAGGCCTTCGGCGTTCAGCCGCGCATCGATGCCCAGGCGGTGCAACAGATCGGTGGTGGTACGTTCCAGCACACCGGCGCGGATGCGCGCCTCGACATAGGCGCGGCTCTGGCGTTCAAGGATGACACAGGCAACGCCTGCGGCGCGCAGCAGATGCCCTAGCAACAGCCCGGCCGGCCCGGCGCCAATGATGGCAACCTGGGTCTTCATGCGGTGAGCTGCCGCTCCAGCGCATCAAGCACCCGGTAGCAGGGCAGCACCTGTGCGACGCTGCTGTTCGGTTCACGCCCCTCGCGGATGGCGGCGATGAATTCGCGGTCCTGAAGTTCGATGCCGTTGTTCGACACAGCGACGCCGGTGAGATCGACAGGTTCCTCACGTCCCGTCACCAGATCGTCGTAGCGGGCGATATAGGTGGCGGTGTCACCGATGTAGCGGAAGAAGGTCCCAAGCGGGCCATCATTGTTGAAACTGAGCGACAGGGTGCAGATCGCGCCGCTGTCGGCCCGCAACTGGATCGACATGTCCATGGCGATGCCCAGTTCGGGATGCAGCGGGCCGGCCAGGGCATTGGCCTTGACGATCGGCCCGGCCTGATACGCAAACAGATCAACGGTATGGGCGGCATGGTGCCAGAGCAGATGATCGGTCCAGCTGCGCGGTTCGCCCTTGGCGTTGATGTTGCGGCGGCGAAAGAAATAGGTCTGCACGTCCATCTGCTGGATCGCGAAATCGCCCGCCGTGATCCGGTTGTGGACATATTGATGGCTCGGGTTGAATCGACGGGTATGGCCGACCATGCAGGTGAGGCCGGTCGCCTGGCTTTTCGCCAGCACGGCTTCGGCGTCGGCGAGACTGTCGGCAAGCGGGATTTCGACCTGGACATGCTTGCCGGCATCCATGCAGGCGATGGCTTGCGCGGCGTGCAGCTGCGTCGGGGTGCACAGGATGACGGCATCGACGTCATCGCGGGCCAGCGCATCGGCGAGGTCGGTCGAGGAATGTTTCGCACCATATCGGGCGGCGACGGCGGCCGCCTGGCCGGCGGTGCGGCTGATGATCGAGACGATCTCCACCCCGTCGATGAGCGTCAGCCCGTCCAGGTGCTTTTCGCCGAACGCCCCGGCGCCGGCGAGCGCGATCCTCATGGTAAAACCTCCAGAACGATATGCCCCACCGCTGTGTTGCTGGCGGGGACGTGATAATGACGATGCAACTCCCGCACCGCCCCCAGCGCGCCGCGCATGATCAGCCACATCACCATCTCGATGCCTTCGGAGCCGGTTTCGCGCAGATATTCGATGTGCGGGATATGGCGCAGCCGCTGCGGATCGGCGGTCAGATCATCGAGGAAGCGCGTGTCCCATGCGCGGTTGATCAGCCCGGCGCGCGGCCCCTGCAACTGATGGCTCATGCCGCCGGTGCCCCAGATCTGGACGTTGAGGTCGTCCGGAAAGGACGCGACCGCACGGGCGATGGCTTCGCCGAGCAACCAGCAGCGATTACCGGTCGGGGGCGGATAGGTGACGACGTTGACGGCAAGCGGGACGACCTTGCACGGCCAGGCCACAGGTTGCCCGAACATCAGGCTGAGCGGCACCGTCAGGCCATGATCGACGGGCATGTCATTGATGATCGTCATGTCGAATTCATCAAGGATCAGGCATTGGGCAATATGCCAGGCGAGACCGGGATGGCCCTCAACCACCGGCACCGGGCGCGGCCCCCAGCCTTCATCGGCCGGGGCAAAGCGATCACCACAGCCGATGGCAAATGTCGGGATGATCTTCATGTCAAACGCCGTGGCGTGATCATTATAGACAAGGATGACGACATCGGGTCTGGCCGCGGCTTCCCAGTCGCGCGTCCAGTCATAGCCTTTCAGCGCCGCGTCCCAATAGGGTTCGCCGCGCTTCCCCAGATCAATGGCAACGCCCAGCGCCGGAATATGGCTGGAGGCGATACCGGCGGTAAGGCGCGCCATCAGGTGCCGGCCTTGCGGGAGCGCAGGCCCTGGGGCGACCGGCCGCCGGCAATCATCATCGCCTGATAATCCTCGGGCGCCATGCCTGACATGCTGCCGACCGCCTGCAGAAAGCTGAGGCCGTCGGTCGAAAAGATCTTGGCGAGAAAATAGATATTGCCGCCCAGATCGAGCAGCCGGTTGTAGTCGCGGGCAAGGACGGCGTCTGCCTGATCCGGGGTCAGCTGCCATTCGGCGAGATAGCCGCGCTCATCGGCCAGCCAGCGCATGCGGTTCTCCGGCGTCATCAGGCTCATGGCGAACTGGTTGAGATGATAGCCCTGCCGCGCCCGGGCGGCGGTAAACACCCGCGTGCCCGGAATATCCTCCAATTCGGCGAGCCAGGCGTGGATGTCCCGGCTCATCGACCGCGCGCCTGCAATTGTGCGTCGAGACGCGGGAAAACCCGGCGGGCATTGCCTTCGAAAATGGCGTGCCGGGCGGCGGCATCGATCGGCAGCGCATCGATGTAGCGCCTGGTGTCATCGAAATGCTGGCCGGTTTCGGGGTCGATACCGCGCACCGCGCCGACCATCTCGCTGCCGAACAGGATGTTCTTTGTGTCGATGACTGCGGCCAGCAGATCGATGCCGGCCTGGTGATAGACACAGGTGTCAAAGAACACATTGTTCATAAGATGCGATGCCAGCGCCGGCTTGTTCAGCATGTCGGCAAGGCCGCGATACCGCCCCCAATGATAGGGCACGGCGCCGCCGCCGTGCGGGATGATGAAGCGCAGCGCCGGGAAATCGGCGAAAAGATCGCCCTCGATCAACTGCATGAAGGCGATGGTGTCGGCGGCGATGTAAAAGGCGCCGGTGGCGTGCAGCCCCGGATTGCACGAGCCCGAAACATGGATCATCGCCGGCACATCCAATGCCGTCATTGCCTCATACAGCGGATACCAGAAGCGATCGGTCAGCGGCGGCGCGGTAAAATGCCCGCCGCCGGGATCGGGATTGAGGTTGCAGCCGATGAAGCCGCCCGCCACGCAGCGTTCCAGCTCGGCGATGCTGGCGGCGAGTGACGCACCGGGCGATTGCGGCAGCATGCAGACCGGCGCGAACACATCGGGATAAAGCCCCGCCACCCGGCCGATCAGATCATTGCAGGCGCGGCTCCAGGCGATGCTGACCGCCTCGTCGCCGATGTGATGCGCCATTGTCGAGGCCCGCGGGCTGAAGATCGTCATGTCGGCACCGCGTTCGCGGAGCAGGCGGAGCTGATTGGCTTCGATCGTCTGGCGGATGTCTTCGTCGCTGATCTGGGGATACGGCGGCGGCGCGGTTCCTGCCTTGAAGGCCGAAATCTGCGCCGTGCGCCATGCATCATGCGCCGCCGGCAGGACGGTATAATGGCCGTGGCAATCGATGATCATGCGGCACGTGCCGGGGTTTGTACCGCTATGGCGGCGAGCTTGTCGCCAAGGCCCGGTGGCGGGGCGATGCCAAGCGCACCAATGGCGCTGTGCCGGGCGATGATGCCGCGCGTCAGCAACGGTTCAACCCCCAGCGCCGTCAGCGTTTTCGCCGATTCCACCATTTCGGCCGCACGCCGCGTGCCGTGCGACAACATCCGGTCAAGACTATAATCGGCCCTGGCCGCAGCATCGGCGCCAAGTGAGGCCAGCACTTCATCCGTCACCCCCGCCGCTTCGCTGGCCAGCAGCATTTCAGCGGTCAGCGCCTCGATACCCTTGACCATTACCGATCGGATCATCTTGATCGCCGAAGCGCGGCCCACCGCCGGCCCGACAATGCGGCGCTGGCTGAAACCCAATTGGCCGAGCAAATTCGCCGCCGCATCGGCCCCGCCGCCGCTGATCAGCAACGGCACGGCGAGGCGCGCCGGTTCAACAGGGGCCATCACGGCAACATCGACATAATGGCCGCCGGCCGCCATTATCGCTGCTGCTGCCGCCTGTTTGGTCGGCGGTGCCGCGCTGTTCATGTCCAGATAATGGCTGCCGGGCTGAACGAACGCGGCGGCGGCCTGCGCCACCATCAGCGTCTGGTCGGCGGTGACCAGCGACAGGATGATACGGGCGGGCGCGACGGCCTCGGCCAGGCTGTCGCAGCCCGCAACGCCGGCTTCGGCATAGCGGCGGCGCATGGCCGCAGCATGGACGGCGCTGTTGGTCTTGATATCAAAAATATAAGGTATTGGACTACTGATCATTAAGAAGTGATTATGAATGAAACTTCCACTATAAAATTCAATCTCTTGAAATGAAGTTTCAAATATGAGTTCTAAAGTAGAATTTTCTTCAAGTTGAGAAAGTGGAGTTGAAAATCTGAATACATCAGTCATTGTATCTCGACTTTCACATTTAAAA
>JANYCM010000354.1 GCA_025360285.1 Sphingomonadales bacterium | reverse complement strand
GCCCTCGGCCGCCGGATAGCGCCGGAACAGATCGGCAGTGTCGTTGAGGTTATAGACCAGCGCACAGGATTTCGACCCGTCGCCGCCAATGTCAAAGCCCACCGAGGGCCCGGTCCAGTGAACCGGGCCCTCGGTGGGCTTTGACATTGGCGGCGACGGGTCGAAAACCTTTGCGCTGGTCTATAACCTCAACGACACTGCCGATCTGTTCCGGCGCTATCCGGCGGCCGAGGGCAAGGCCTATCTGGTCGGCGGGTTCGCCGCCAATTATCTGCAGCGCGACGATGTCATCATCGTGCCGATAAAGCTGGGCGTCGGCTGGCGGCTGGGGATCAACGCCGGCTATATGAAGTTCAGCCGCAAGGGCAAATTGGTCCCGTTCTGAAGGGCTCAGCCCTTCACCGCCCCCAGTAGCGCCTCGCCCGCTTGAAACCGCCGGATATTTTCGGCCAGCCGCTCAAAGATGCGGCGCGGCGTTTCACTGCTGCTCCATGACAAGTGCGGCGTCACCCTGGCGCGGGGGTGGCCGATCAACCAATGGCCGGCCGGCAGCGGTTCGGGTTCCGTCACATCGAGCGTCGCCCACAACCGGCCCTTGTCGAATTCGGCCCGCAGTGCGTCATCATCGATGATCGCCCCGCGCGCCACATTGACGATATGCGCCTCCGCCTTCATCGCGCCAAGAAATTCGGCGCCGATCAACCCTCGCGTCGAATCGCCAATCGGCGCCGCGATGACCAGATGGTCGGACCGCGCTGCCAGTTCCTTGAGCGGCACCAACGTCACATCGGCATCGGGTGAAGGCGCATCCGAATGCCGCGTGGCGATGATCTTCATGCCGAAGGCCGCGGCAAAGCGCGCCACCTGGCGGGCAATCTGCCCCAGCCCGAGCAGGCCCAGCGTGCGCCCCTCCAGCGTGCCGAGCGGCCGGTCCATCAGCGCCTGGCGTTCCGGCCAGGGGTCACCGGGCTTCAGGGTGAATTCCGGCAGCCGCTTGGCATGACTGAGCATCGCCGCCAGCGCATATTCGGCAATCGGCCGCGCCGTGGTGCCAGAGGCACAGGCAACCAGTGGCGCATCGAACAGCCAGTCGGGATAGCCATCCAGCCCGGCGCTGGCGATCTGCACCAACTTGACACTGCCGGGCCAGCCGGCCGGGCGCGGCAGCGGAACCGCGCTGTGGGCATCGGCTTCGCCATAGACGACGAACAGCACATCGGTGTCGGTGGGCAGGTCCCAACGGCTTTCCAGTGGGATATGCGCGGCGCTGGTGACGCCGGGCAGGCTGGCAATCATCGCCGACATCGGCGGAGCGAACTGATGGACGACGCGCATTGGTGAGGGACCCCTTGTTTGTCGATTGCATATCGCGCCCGCCCGGGCTTCGCCATAGGCTCCATACTTGTCCTCGCCCCTCTCCACCGCCTAAGAGGCAGCGCAAACTCCAAAAGGGCACCAGCACATCATGGCAGAGATCATCGTCACCACCCGCGACGGCAGCGAACGCACCCTGGCGGCCAAGCCCGGCCTGTCGGTGATGGAAATCATCCGCGATGCCGGCATCGATGAATTGCTGGCGCTGTGCGGCGGCTGTTGTTCCTGCGCCACCTGCCATGTCTATGTCGAAGCCGGCAACGCCGGCGCGGCGGGTGCCGATGAAGCCGATTTGCTCGATTCGTCGGACCACAAACAGGCCAATTCGCGCCTGTCGTGCCAGATCCCCTTCACCGCAGCGCTGGATGGCCTGCGCGTCACCATCGCGCCGGAAGACTGATTTGGCCTTGCCGCCGGCCATCGCCGCAGCCTTTGCCCGTCAGGCCGATTTCTGCCGGCTGTTCGGGGCACCGCTGACGGCGGCGGTCTGTGATGCCGCGATCATCGCCGTTGATGATGGCAGCACCGTCGGCCGCACGCTGATCGCCTGGCCCGGCGACGCGATGGCCGATGCGTTGATGATGCGCTTCACCGGCGGCTGCAACACGCTGGTCCGCGCTGGCCGGGCGCCGGCGCTGGCGGCGCTGTACCCGCCTGCCACCACGCCCGGCGTGGCCGATCTGGCGGCGGCGCTGCGTGATGTGCTTGCCGATCCGGGCCTTGATGCTGCCCTTTGCGGCTGGCTGGCCGGGCCGCCGCAGACAAATGAAGTGGCGCGCTCCGGCGTGTTGATGCCCGGCATGATGGCGATTGCCGCCATTACTGGCCTGCCGCTGCGGCTGTTCGAACTGGGGTGCAGCGCCGGGCTCAACCTCAATCTCGATCGCTTCGGCTATGATCTGGGCGGCGTCTGTGCCGGCGATCCGGCGGCAGCCGTGCAACTGCGCCCGGCGTGGACCGGGCCACCGCCGCCGCTGGCCGCTGTGCGGGTGATCGCGCGGCGCGGTGCTGATATCAGCCCGCTCGCCATCGCCGACCCCGCGGTGGCGGAACGGCTGCTGGCCTATGTCTGGCCCGATCAGCCCGAACGGGTGGCACGGGCCGAGGCCGCCATTGCGATTGGCCGGGCATTCCCGCCGGTGATCGACCTCGCCGATGCCGGTGATTGGGTGGAACAGCATGTCGCCCCCGTAGCGGCCAGCACCAGCGTGGTGTTTCATTCGATCGCCTTCCAATATTTTCCCGCCGCAACCAAGGCCCGGATCGCGGCGCATCTGGCGGCAATGGGTGCTGCGGCAACGCCGGACGCACCGCTCGCCTGGCTGCGCTATGAAATGGACGATCCCGCCCTGCCGCAGCTGCCGACCTTGCGGCTGACGCTGTGGCGCGGCGGCGATCCGGTGGAAACCTTGCTGGCGCGGGCGCATCCGCACGGTGCAAATCTGGAGTGGCTGGTCTGAAACTTGTTCTAGCCTCGGCCAGCCCGCGCCGTGTCGATCTGCTGGACCGGCTCGGCATCACCGCCGCCGCCATTGATCCGGCCGCCATCGATGAAAACCCCGGCCGGGCCGAAGTGCCGCGTGCCCATGCGCAGCGGCTGGCGCGGGCCAAATGCGCCGCCGTCGCCGCGCGCCACCCAGGCGCGCTGGTGCTGGCCGCCGATACTGTGGTCGGGGTCGGCCGGCGTATCCTGCCCAAGGCCGAGGATGAAGCGACGGCGCGAGCCTGCCTTACCCTGCTGTCGGGCCGCCGCCACCGGGTTACCACCGCCATTGCCATTGCCGACGCGACAGGGCGGATTCGCGAACGCGTCAGCGAGACGGTGGTGATCTTCAACCGGCTCGATACCGCCGCCCTCGATTCGCTGATCGCCGCCGGGGATTGGCACGGCAAGGCCGGTGGCTATGCCCTGCAAGGCGTCGCCGAGGCACATATCCGCTGGATCGCTGGCAGTTGGTCGGGGGTTGTCGGCCTGCCGCTGTTGGAAACCCGGGCCCTGCTGATCGCCTCGGGCTGGCCGGCATGAGCGAGGCCCTGCTCGAAATCGGTATCGGCGCCGCTCGTGCGCTGGTCATTGCGGCTGAGGGGGTGACCGAGGCGCATTTTGAACGCGCCGACGATGGCCCGCGCGCCGGCGCCGTGCATGTGGCACGGCTGACCAGGATCCTGGAACCCGGCCGGCGCGGCATGATGCGGCTGGGCGAGCATGACGGGCTGATCGAGCCCCTGCCCTATTGCCCAGAAGGCGGGCTGCTGCGCGTCGAGGTCGTGCGGGCGGCGATTCCGGAAGCCGGGCGGCCGCGGCTGGCCAAGCTGCGCAATGTCGAAGGCGAGTGCACTACCCCCGGCGAAGTGCGCGCCGGGCCGGATTTGCGGGCGCGGTTGCAGGCGGCGGGGCACAAGGTCACGCTGCTTGGGGCCATCGGCGAGGACCGGCTGGAGGCCGCGGGCTGGAGCGAGACGGTGGCGGCGGCGCGGGAGGGCCATGTCGCCTTCCCCGGCGGGCTGCTGACCATAAGCCCGACCCCGGCGATGACGGTGATCGACGTTGACGGCCCGGGCGATCCGCTGGCGCTGGCCGAGGCCGCGGCAACGGCAGCAGCAGCGGCGATCCGGCGCTTCGACATCACCGGATCGATCGGCATTGATTTCCCCAGCGTGGAGGGCAAGGCGGGGCGCACCCGGCTGGGCGACTTGCTCGATGCGGCGCTGCCCGCGCCCTTTGAGCGCACCGCCGTCAATGGCTTTGGTTTTGTGCAGATCGTGCGGCCGCGGCTGCGGGCCTCGTTCGTCGAACAGGTGCGGGCACCGGGCTTTGCGGCGCTGGAACTGCTGCGCCGGGCGACGCGCGGGCCGGCGGGCGGCCGGGTGCTGGCGGCGCACCCGTTGGTGACGGCCTGGCTGGCGGCCCGGCCGGACCTGCTGGCGGCGCTGGGGCGGCTGACCGGCGGCGACGTGCGCTTGCGGGCCGACGGCGGGCTCGCCATGGTGGCCGGCGATGTCGAAATCTTCTGAAAAACCGGTCGAAAGGCCCTGCGCCTATTGCGGGAAATCGCCGCGCGTGGCGGCCTTTGCGCCCTTTTGTTCGCCGGGCTGCCAGGACCGCGATCTCGTGCAATGGCTGCGCGAAGGCTATGTCGTGCCAGCGCGTGACAATGAGGATGAACTTTCGGACGGTGCATCTCTGGACAACCTCGGATCGGACGGCTAGACGCCTGCCTCCGCCCCGGCTAACCCCGCCGGGCGCATCATGGGCCCGGGTAGCTCAGGGGTAGAGCAGGGGATTGAAAATCCCCGTGTCGGTGGTTCAAATCCGCCCCCGGGCACCATTTTTTATGGTAAATTCTCAACACGTTAGTTCACCCCTTTTTTGTTCCGGCCGCCGCCGTTTTGCAATCGTTTTGCAATCGGCCCGCCGAAACTGCGCTCGAGCTTGGCGATGGCCATGTCAGCTTGCACTCGCGTCCGTGCCTGATATTTGTCCAGCATCGCCGCAATCGAGCGCTGCGAATGGCCGGTGATCGCACCAATTTCAGAGGGCGTGCACCCTGCATCGGCAAGCCGCGTGACAGCGGTCCCGCGCAAATCATGGAAGGTGAGGCCGTCCAGCGCCGCATCGAGCGTTGCAGCGCGCCATTCATGCCGGAAGTGATCGGCCTTCCAGGGCAGGCCCGCCGGCGCCGTGAGGATGGTTGTTGCCTTTCGGGGCGCGGCATCGAGCGCGCGCTTCAATTCGCGCGTGACCGGGATTTCAACCCGGGCGCCGGTTTTCGACTGCGTGACCTTCAAATAGGCACCGTCATAGGCGTTCCAGGACAGGCGGAGCAGATCGCCTTGGCGCTGGCCAGTGTCGCGCGCCAGGGCAAGGGCAAACAGCAGATCGGGCGAAGCGACGGCCGTGAAGGCGGCGATATGCGCCGGAAGCCAAATCTTTTCGCTGCGATCGGATTGATATTTCTTCCCCGGCTTGGCCGCGTGGTTGACGGCTAGAGTCTGTCCGTGATTATCTGAACCGATTTGGGATTCCCGATTAGGCGGAGGTGTGATTCAAGCTGCTTGCTGGGGATGGAGGCCAGCAGCGATGGTCAGACCCTATTCCGATGATCTTCGAG
>JANYCM010000344.1 GCA_025360285.1 Sphingomonadales bacterium | reverse complement strand
CTTGTCCGCAGCAAGATGACGGCGATCACCTGGCAGGACCCTGACCGGCTGGCGGGAACCGAAGCCCAGGTGCCGCTCGGCCGGATTGGTGAACCCGATGACATCGCGGGCGCCGTGCTGTTTTTGGCGTCGCCGGCAGCGAATTATATCACCGGCACCTCGCTGGTCATCGATGGAGGACTTTCGGCATGAAGTGGGCAGCGGGCAAGACGGCACTGGTGACCGGTGGCAGCCAGGGCATCGGCCATGCGACGGCTGCGGCGCTGCGCGATCAGGGGGCGCAGGTGACGGTGACGGGCACACGCCCCGGCTTTGGCGATTATGACGACCCGCTGGATGGCGTTGCCTATGTCCAGGCCGATCTGGCGCAGCCGGCGGCGCGCGCCGCGCTGGCGGCGCAGTTCACGGCGCTCGATGTACTGGTCAACAATGCCGGGCGGGGCAGCGCCAATGAATATGCCCAGGATGAATTCGAGGCAGTGATGGAGCTCAACCTCAACGCCGTCATGGACCTGTCGGTGCGGCTGTTCCCATTGCTCAAGGCGGCGGGCGGCAGCATCGTCAATGTCGGTTCGCTGGCCTCGTTTCTCGCCATCAAGGAGGGCCCGGCTTACACCGCGTCAAAGGCGGGCCTGCTCGGGCTGACGCGGGCGCTGGGCGACAAATGGGCGCTGGAAGGCGTGCGGGTCAATCTCGTCGCGCCGGGCTTCATCGCGACGCGGATGACGGCGCGGATGCGCACCGACCCGGATTTCGAAAAACGCCTGTTGCGCGCCGTGCCGATGCGCCGCTGGGGCGAGCCGGCCGAAGTCGCCGACGCCATCCTGTTCCTTGCCTCGCCCGCCGCCAGTTATATCACCGGGCAGTCCCTCGCGATCGATGGCGGGTTGTTGTTGCGCTGAGGCGCTCCATGTCGTGGAGGCTGGCGACCAGCACGAAGGATATGATCATCAACAGCAGCCACGCGCCAAGCTTGGTGATCGGCACCAGTGACCAGCCCCCGACCTGGCTGGGGTAAAGCCAGGCATGGCTGAATGTCGCCAGGTTTTCGGCGAACCAGATGAACAGCGCGACAGGCAGGAAGCCGAGGAGGATCGGCATTCGCCGGTCGGCGCGGTAGGGTCGAAAGACGAACCATGTGCGGCGGAAGATCACAGCGGTTGCGGCAAACAACAGCCAGCGCATATCGGGCAGGAAGTGGTGGCCGAAGAAGTTGGCATAGATCAGCGTCGCCAGCAGCACCGGTTGCCAGCGCGGCGGATAGTGCAGTGGCTCAATGTCGAAGATCCGCCAGATCCGCGCGATATAGCTGCCGACCGCCGCATACATGAAGCCGGAAAACAACGGTACGCCTGCGATTTTCAGCAACCCCGCTTCGGAATAGGCCCATGACCCGACATGGACCTTGAAGATTTCCATCACCGTGCCGACGATGTGAAAGGCGATGATGACCCGCGCCTCGGCCGGGGTTTCGAGACGGCAAGCCAGCATGCCCAGTTGGATCAGCACGGCGATGATGACCAGCGCATCATAACGGGCGATCGGTGCGGCCGGCGGATACCACAGATGGGTCACCAGCAGCGCCGCCAGCATCAGGGCGCCGAACAGGCACGCCCAGCCTTGCTTGAAACCGAACAGCAGGAATTCAAAAGTCCAGGCCTGCCAGAGCCGTTCAAAGCGCAGGCTTTCCAGCCGGTCGCGCACTCCTGCAAAGCGTGTGCGCGGCGCCGGGGCAGGGGTGTCTTCCGGTATCAGGCCCAGAGTCAGGCCCACAGTCAGGCCCAGAGTCAGGCGTTACCGCGGCGGGACATGAACGCCAGACGTTCGAACAGCATCACATCGGCTTCGTTCTTGAGCAGGGCGCCGTGCAGCGGCGGGATCAGGCTCTTGGTGTCGCGGTTGCGCAGTACTTCGAGCGGCAGGTCTTCGTGCATCAGCAGCTTGAGCCAGTCGAGCAATTCGCTGGTCGAGGGCTTTTTCTTCATGCCGGGCACTTCGCGGATGTCGAAGAAGATGTTGAGCGCTTCGGCGACCAGGCTTTTCTGGATATCGGGGAAATGCACGTTGACGATGGCCTGCATCGTGTCGCGATCAGGGAATTTGATATAATGGAAGAAACAGCGGCGCAGGAAGGCGTCGGGCAGTTCTTTTTCATTGTTGCTGGTGATGATAACGACGGGTCGCACCGCCGCCTTCACCCGTTCGCCGGTTTCATAGACATCGAATTCCATGCGATCGAGCTCGGTCAGCAGATCGTTGGGGAATTCGATATCGGCCTTGTCGATTTCGTCGATCAGCAGGACGGGCAGTTTGGGGCTGGTGAATGCCTCCCACATCTTGCCCTTGCGAATATAGTTGGAAATATCCTGAACGCGCGGATCACCCAGCTGTGAATCGCGCAGCCGGCTGACCGCATCATATTCATACAGGCCCTGCTGGGCCTTGGTCGTCGATTTGACGTTCCATTCGATCAGCGGGGCATCGAAGGCATCGGCGATCTGTTGCGCCAGCACCGTCTTGCCGGTGCCCGGCTCGCCCTTCACCAGCAGAGGGCGGCGCAGGGTGACCGCAGCGTTGACCGCCACCTTGAGATCATCGGTGGCAACATAGCCGGAAGTGCCCTGGAATCGCATGATACGGCTTGCTTTCGTAAACAGTGATTCCAGCACGCTAAAGTGCTGCCCCAGACGAGGCAATCCTGCGATTGCCCATGGCCGGTCCACCTGTCTAAAGACAGGGTTAATTCGGGGGGATGATTCTGATGCGAACGACGGTGATGCGCGCGGCGTTGGCGGCTGCGTTGTTGGCCAGTGCGGCGCCGGTGCTGGCGGCCCCCAGCGCGCTTTTGCGCTGTGATGGCTATGGTCGCCGGGTCAGCACCGGGGAGGCCGTGGCGCGCGGGCTGGTGATCCTGGGCACGCTGGGCCTGTTCGGCTCGGCCGAGGCCGATGATCCGCGCGCGCGTGAAATCGGCGACAGGGGTATCCAGGCCTGCACTGATGCGATGGCCGACCAGCGCGTGACCGGCAACCCCGTCCGCCGTGCCGAAGTGTTCCTGGCGCGCGGCATGCGCCACTATGAGATGGGGCATTTTGCCGAGGCGGTGGACGATGCCAAGGTGGCACTGGCGGTTGAACCGCCCGAGCCGCAGCGGGCGCTTTTTGATCGCAGCATCGGTGTTTCGGCGCTGTTGCTGCAATCCTATGTCGCGGCCGCCCAGGGCCGGCAGGAGGACGCCGAAGCGCTGGCGCTGACGGCCGCAGCGCGCCGGCCCTGGGGTGGTTTCATCACCGGCCAGGCCTTGTCGATCCTGATGCTCAGCCCGGCGATTTCCGCCGGCGAATCCAGGCTGCTGGACCGGCATTTCCAGGTTTTTGCCGGCAGTTTGCGGGCGCAGGCGCGGGAGGCCGCCGGCGATTGGGCCGGCGCCGCCAGCGATTATGAAGCGATCATCAAGACGCGCGTCGAGGGCGACGAAGTGCTGGAAGCGCGCCGCGCTGCCGTGCTGGCACTGGCCGGCGACAGCAACGGTGCCGATGCCGCCATCAAGGCGGTGCGCCAGCGGATCGATGAAATGGCGACGAAGGCCGGCGGCACCGACCAGGCGGCGCAGCAGGCAGCGCAAAAGGTCGCGCGCGCCGATGAGCTGGTGCAGCTGGCCCTCGCGCAACTGGCATTGGCAGCCGGGCGGATGGATGATGTAAAGGCGGTGCTGGGTGGCCGCGAACGCTGGCTGGCGCCGGCGCCGATCGTGGCCAGGGTGATCGCCAATGCCCAGGCCAAATTGGGCAACAGCGGCATCGGCAGCCTGTCGCTGGATCCGGCCAAGGTCATTAGCGATGCCCGCGCTGTGCGCAGCGCCGATTTGTCGGGCAAGAAATACGCCGCACTTATGATGCTGTTCTGGCCGCGCTATGAAGATGCCGACAAATTTGCCGATTTCGGCAAGGACATCAATCTGCCGGTGCCGCAGGTGAAGCAGGAAACCGAACGCGATGGCGCGGTGCTGAAGATCGGTCTCACGCGGACCGGTTTTACC
>JANYCM010000298.1 GCA_025360285.1 Sphingomonadales bacterium | reverse complement strand
GTCGAAGCGCTGGCGCAGACAGCGCTTCGACTATCAGCACGCCGGGCATGATCGGACGGCCGGGGAAATGTCCGGCAAAGAACGGCTCGTTGATCGTCACCGCCTTGATGCCGCGCGCCGACGTGCCAAGGATGATATCCTCGACACGATCGACGAGCAGCATCGGGAAGCGATGCGGCAACAAGGCCATCACCGCCGAAACATCGACGGCGGCGATCGTTTCGCTCATTTGGTCGCGGGGGCGGGCGGCGGCATCGTCGCAACGCGCGGCAGCGCCTTGTCGAGCCGGGCGATGACATCGGCGGTCACATCGAGCGCAGCGGCATGTTGCAGCGTGGCGCCTTCGGCAAGCACGATGCTGGCGCCACGTTCGCGCATGATCGTCGAAATCAGCGGCTGCACCCCGTCGTTCAACTGCTTGACGACATATTGGCGGCTCAGCTGCAAATCCTGATCCCGCTTCTGCAATTCCTGTTCGGCCTGGGTCTTGCGCGTCTGCCAGTCACGCGCCTTGGCTTCCCAGGCGGCGATGATCGGCGCGGTGGCGGTCGGCGCCGGGCGAGTCTTTTCCAGATTTTCGCCTTCGGTGCCAAAGGACGTGCGCAGCGTCGCCAGACGTGACTGGATGCCATCGGCGCGCGCCTTCAATTCGGCCAGCGCCGTCTTGCCGGCGGCCGAATCGGCGAACACCTGGTCAAGGTTGACGATGACGATAACGGCGGGCGGCAAGGTCTGGGCAGCAACCGGCGCGGCGGCTGTCGAAACGATCGCGGCACTGGCGAGTGCCAGCGAAATCAGCATCTTCTTCATCAGAATTGAGTCCCTACGTTGAATTGGAAAACCTGGGTGTCATCGCCCTGCTGTTTCAGAAGGGCTTTGGCAAGATCAAATCGGAACGGCCCGAACGGCGAGTTCCACGAAACGCCGACGCCGACAGACAGGCGCGGGCTCGGCGAATTGCCATAGAATTGCTCCTGGAAGCCATTCGACGAGCCATTATAGGCGGCGCATTGCGGCAGGTTGGTCGTCGGCCCGTTGAGGCACGACAGAGTCGGCGTCTTGACGCTCCACACCGCGCCGACATCGGTGAAGATCGAGGGCCGCAGCCCCAGTTCGGAACCGGCGGCGCCTAGCGGAATCTGCACTTCCATGCGCGCCAGATAATAGGCCCGGCCGCCGAGCGCATCATCGGTCCACTGGTTCTTGTCCTCGATCAGCACGCCGTTGGCATCAAACGGCTTGCGCAGCACGCGCGGCCCGACGCCGCGGATGTTGAAACCGCGCATCTGCGGCTGGCCAAGGAAGAAGCGGTCGGTCAGCAGCACGTCCTGGCCGCCATAGCCGGATATATAGCCGGCTTCACCGCCGATATTGAGGATGAAGCCCGATCCGAACAGCGAATGATACCAATCATAATTGGCCCGCGTCTTCAGATATTTGACACCGATCGGCACGCCGGCCAGATCCTGGCTGACGGCAAAACGCTGGCCGGCGGAGGGCCGCAGGTTATTGTTGAGATTATTGAAGATGATGCTGTAGCCGACCGACGAAATGGTCCGCTTGCCGATTGCTTCGCACAAATACCGCCCGGCAAGCAGCGGATCGCAGACGCCATTTGTGAAGAAAGTCGCCTGGTCGAGCCCGACTTCATCGCGCGACAGGCCATAGCGCAGCGAGGCCGCCCAGAATTCGGTGATCGGGAAACCGGTACGGATCTGAAAGCCGGTCGATACCGAGGTGTAGGTGGTATCGCGGGTGTTGTTCGAGGTATAGCGGAACGACCGTTGGTCGCGCCGAAAGATGTCGAAACCCAGGGCGATGTTGCGCCCGAACAGATAAGGCTCGGTAAAGCCCGCCTCGACCGACTTCGAATAGCTCGACACATTGGCGGAGGCGCGCAGTTCCTGGCCGCGGCCGCGGAAATTGCGCTGACGGATCGACAGCGACAGGATGAAACGTTCCAGGCTGGAGAAACCCGCCGACACCTGCAATTCGCCGGTCGGCTTTTCCTGCACATTGGCCTCGAGGATGACCTTGTCGGGCGCCGAGCCGGGCTTTTGTTCGATTTCCAGCTTTTCCTGGAAATAACCCAGGCTCTGCAACCGGTCGCGGGTGCGCTTGACCTTGACCGAATTGAAGGCATCACCCTCGGCCAGGCGGAATTCGCGGCGGATGACGCTGTCCAGCGTCGTGGTATTGCCGTTGATCTGCACCCGTTCGACATAGACGCGCGGCGTTTCGCCAATGGCGAAGGTCACGTTCATTTCGCGCTTTTCCTTGTCGCGATCGAACTGCGGCCGCACATCGGCAAAGGCATAGCCCAGCAATCCGGCGGTTTCGGTCAGGCTTTCAACGGTATTTTCAATCTTCTGCGCATCATACCAGTCGCCGGGCTTGATATGGATCAGCGGCTGGAATTCCTTGGGCTTGATGTCGCGGATCTGGCTTTCCAGCTCGACCTTGCCGAATTTGTAACGGTTGCCCTCGTCGATCACATAGGTGACGATGAAGTCCTTCTTGTCGGGCGTCAGTTCCGCCACCTGCGACACGACGCGGAAATCGGCATAGCCCTGGGTCAGGTAGAATTGCCGTAATTTCTGCTGGTCATAGGCCAGGCGATCGGGATCATAGGTATCGTTGGAGGTGAAAATCCGCCAGCCGCGCTGCTGCTTCGTCGCCATAACGTTGCGGATCTGTTTTTCGCTGAACTTCACATTGCCCAGGATGTTGATCTGGCGGACCTTGGATTTCGGCCCTTCGGTCATTTCGAACACCACATCGACGCGGTTCTGTTCAAGCTGGATGATCTTGGGTTCCACCGACGCCGCAAAGCGCCCGGAACGGCGATAAAGTTCCAATATGCGGCCGACATCGGCGCGCGCCTTTGACCGCGTGAAGATCTGGCGAGGCGCCAGGCGGATTTCCTCGCGGATCTTGTCCTCCTTCACGCGCTTGGCGCCTTCGATGATGATCCGGTTGATCACCGGATTTTCCTTCACCTCGACGGTCAGAGTGCCATTGTCATCGCGGATGGTCGCATCGGAAAACAGTTCCGACGCATACAGCGCCTTGACCGCCTGGTCGGCCCGATCACGATCATAACGATCACCGACCGCCAGGTTGAGATAGGACCGCACGGTTTCCGGCTCCAACCGTTCGGTGCCGCGCACGATGACGGCGCGCACCACCTTGCTGGTATCGGGGTTGGCCAGCGGCGCCGCGGCTTCACCGGCCACCGGTGGCGGCGGCGGGGCGGCGCTATCGTCACGGCGCGGACGTTGTGACCAGGCCGGCGTCGCCAGCATCGTGGAAATCAGCAGTACGGAAATCAGGCGCGGCGCCACTGCTGGCTGCTGCCTGGAACGATAATTCACGCCTTGTCCGTCCTTACTGCCACCCGCACTGCACCAAACGCCCCCGGCCTTGCACCGTCCTGCGATATCATCCCAGCCATCCGGCCAGGCGATTCCACAGCCCGAACGAGCCCAGATCATTCCAGGTGAGCACCACCATCAACGACATGATGGCAGCAAACCCCGACATGAAGGCCCATTCCTGCACCTTGGCGCCCATGGGCTGCCGCCGTACCGCTTCGATCGCGTAAAGGAGAAGATGCCCGCCGTCCAGCATGGGGATCGGGATTAAATTAATGAAACCCAGGTTGATCGAGAAAAACGCCATGAAGGCGATGAACGACAGCACCCCCATCGATGCCTGTTGCCCGGTCATCTGGCCGGTCTTCAAGGGCCCGCCCAGTTCGGCCAATTGGCGTTCGCCCATGACAATCTGCTTCAGGGTGCGGCCGATGGTGCAGGTGATGCCCCAGGTATCAGTCACCCCATAGGCCAGCGCGCCGATCGGCCCGACGGTTTCGACCGCCTGTTCGCCGCTGCGCGCAATGCCCAGCCGGCCGTGGCGGATGACGCCGCCAAAGCGGTCGCGGCTTTCGATCATCTGCGGCGCGATGCTGACATCATGGCGGCTGCCGGCGCGCTCATAGGTAACGGCGATCGGCGCGCCGCTGCTCGTCATCACCAATGTCGCAATGTCTTCGAAACGGCTGACGGTGCTGCCATCGATCGACACGATGCGATCGCCGGCGCGCAGGCCAGCATTTGCCGCCGGGCCGTTCGGCAGCACCGCCGATACCACCGGCGGGGTGGAGGGATGGCCGAGCGCCAGATAGAAACCAGCGAGGATGAGGATGGCAAAGGCAAAGTTGATCAGCGGCCCGGCAGCGATGATGATGGCGCGCTGCCACAGCGGCTTGAACAGGAACCGCCCGGCGCGCTGCGCCGCCGGCAGCGCCAGCAGTTCGGGATCAGGCTGGCTCGCGGCATTCAGATCACCGGTGAATTTCACATATCCGCCCAGCGGCAACAGATTGATCCGCCAGCGCGTGCCGCGGCGATCATTCCAGCCCCACAGCTCCCGCCCGAAACCAAAGGCGAAACTTTCAATCTTCGTGTTGAACAGCCGGCCGGCGAGATAATGCCCGCCCTCATGGACGACAACGAGCACCGCCACCATCAGCACATAGGTGCCCAGGGTGAACAACAGGCCGGGTTGCGGCAGCAGGGCAGCAGTCACTGGTTCGTCCCTCCCCTGTTACGCCCGGGCCGCCGCCTGGGCCGTTGCTTCGGCTCGCGCCGCCGCATCGATCGCCACGACTTCGTCCAGACATCCGACTGGCCCCGCAGCAATACGGTCCAATGTGGCCGAAACAATGGCATCGATATCAAGGAAACTTGCTTGCCCGGCGATGAACGCCGCCACCGCCACTTCATTGGCGGCATTGAGGATGCACGGCGCCGAACCGCCTGCACGCAGCGCGTCCCAGGCCAGGCGCAGGCAGGGAATGCGGTCCAGATCAGGCGCTTCGAATTCCAGCCGGCCGATTTCCGCCAGGTTGAGCCGCGCCACCGGGGTCGCAATGCGTTCCGGCCAGGCCATCGCATAGGCCAGCGGAATCCGCATGTCCGGGCAGCCAAGCTGCGCCAGCACCGATCCATCGACATATTCGACCATCGAATGGACGACCGATTGCGGGTGGACGATGACGTCCAGCCGATCGACGCCGACGGGGAACAGGTGATGCGCCTCGATCAGCTCCAGTCCCTTGTTCATCAGGGTGGCGGAATCGACCGAAATCTTGGCGCCCATCGACCAGACCGGGTGCTTGCAGGCATCGGCGACCGAAACCCGCGCCATGTCGGCCCGGGTCATCTGCCGAAACGGCCCGCCGCTGGCGGTGAGGATGATCTTTGACACCCGGTCCGGCCGGGCATGATCAAAAACCTGGAAAACGGCGTTGTGTTCGCTGTCCACCGGCAGCAGCACCGACCCGGAAGCGCGTGCGGCTGCGGTAACCACGGGACCGGCGCATACCAGCGTTTCCTTGTTGGCAATCGCCAGCGTCGCGCCGCGCGCCACCGCCGCGAGCGTGGGCGCCAGGCCGGCGGCGCCGACAATCGCGGTGACGACAATGTCCGCCGGCCGGCGCGCCGCCTCGCAGATCGCCTCGGGGCCGGCTGCCGCCTCGATCCCCGATCCGGCCAGCGCCGCTTGCAGTGCCGGCCAGGCCGCAGGATCGGCGACAGCCGCGAAGCGCGCACCAGCGGCTCGCGCCGCCGCCGCAAGGCCTGGCGCATCGCTGTTCGCCGTCAGCGCCTCGACCTGCCAGCGACCGGGGTTGCGCGCCACCAGATCGAGCGCCTGGCGCCCGACCGATCCGGTGGCGCCCAATATGGTCAGGTTACGCATCATCCCGCCCAGCCCGTGCCGGCGAACACCAGCGCGCCGACCACGGCCGCCGGCACCATGCCATCCAGCCTATCCAGCACGCCGCCATGGCCGGGCAGCAGGGTGCCCGAATCCTTCACCCCGGCGCGGCGCTTCAGCCAGCTTTCAAAAAGATCCCCCAAAATGGCCACAACCGCGATTACCCCCGAAATCCCCGCGAAAAATCCGGCCCACCTGCCCCAATTGCCGGCGAGATAGCTCGCCGACAACCCGAAACCTACCGCCATTGCCCCCAGAATACCCCCGAAAACCCCGGCCCAGGTCTTGTTCGGGCTAATGCCCGGCGCAAATTTCGGCCCGCCAATCGCCCGCCCGGTGAAATAGGCGGCAATGTCGGTGGTCCATACCAAGGCCAGCACAAACACCGTCGCCGCCAGGCCCAAGGTGAGCCCGCGCAGCCAGATCATCGCCACCACCGGCAGCCCGCAATAGAGGATTCCGGCGGTTGCCCAGAACCCCAGCCGCCGGTCAATGCCGCGCGCAAACAGCCCCAACAGCCCGGCGCCGCCGGCCAGGGCGAGTACCACTTCACCGATTGAAACCAATGACATCAACAGGATAACCCCGGCCAGCAGCACCAGGCCAGCGAGGCGGATGCCCCGCCCCAGCCGCAACATCACCGCCCATTCGGCAAACATCAGCAGCGCCGCCGCCGCCGCCAATGCCGTAAACGCCATGCCGCCCAGCCACACCGCGCCCAATGCCGCCGCTGCCAACACGGCCCCAGTCAGCACGCGCAGCAACAACGGATTGGTATCAGCGGCCGCCAAAACGCCGTTCCCGTGTGGCGAATTCCGCAACCGCCTCGGCCAGCGCTACCCGATTGAAATCAGGCCATAAAATATCGGTCGCAACAAATTCGGCATAGGCCGATTGCCACAACAGGAAGTTCGACAGGCGCATTTCACCCGAGGTCCGCAGCACCAGGTCCGGCGCCGGTAGCCCCGCCGTATCAAGCCGCGACCCCAATGTTTCCAGGGAGATAGACGCGGGATCAAGCCGCCCCGCCGCCGCTTCGGCCGCCAGCGCCCGCGCTGCTCGGACAAGTTCATCCTGGCCGCCATAGTTCAGCGCCATCACCAGAGTCAGCCTGGTGTTACCGGCGGTCTTGAGTTTGGCAGCCTCAATCAGATCGACAAGATCGGCCTTCAAGGCCTTGTAATCGCCAATGAACAACAGGCGCACACCATTGCGGTGCAGATCATTGATCTCCGACTGAATATAGTGGCGCAGCAGCCCCATCAGATCGGCCACTTCATCCGCCGGCCGCTTCCAATTCTCACTGGAAAAGGCATAAAGCGTAAGGATTTCAATGCCCAGATCAGGCGCCGCCTCAACCGTCCGCCGCACTGCCTCCACCCCGGCACGGTGCCCGGCGATCCGCGGCAGCCGCCGCGCCTTGGCCCAGCGGCCATTGCCATCCATGATGATGGCAAGGTGGCGCAGTCCGGCTACCTCCCCCCCATTGGTCAGAGGCACCGGCGCCAGGCTCACCGCCCCAGGATTTCCTTTTCCTTGGCAGCGGTCGCCGCATCGATCTCGAGGATCGCCTTGTCGGTGATCTTCTGGACATCGCCTTCCAGTTTTTTCTGTTCGTCCTGGCTGATCTTGCCTTTCTTTTCAGCAACTTTCAGCGCTTCCATGCCATCGCGTCTCACATTTCGCGCCGCAATCTTGGCCTTTTCGGCATAGGAAGATGCCAGCTTGGCCATCTCCTTGCGGCGTTCTTCGGTCATGTCAGGGATAGGCAGGCGCAGCGTCTGGCCATCGACTATGGGGTTCAGCCCCAGCCCCGCCGAACGGATCGCCTTGTCCACCGGCGTGACATTCGACTTGTCCCAGACCTGGACGCTGAGCATCCGCGGCTCCGGCGCCGTCACCGTCGCCACCTGCGAGATCGGCATGGCCGAGCCGTAAACCTCAACCGTCACCGGATCGAGCAGGCTGGTATTGGCTCGGCCCGTCCGCAGCCCGGCCAGGTCATGCTTTAACGCTTCGATGGCGCCCGTCGTGCGGCGCTCCAGATCGGCCTTCCACGGGCCGGCCTCAAATTCAGCCATTGGCCTGGTCCTCGCTTGTCACAATTGTCGACGTCCCCTTGCCTTTCAAAACCGCTGCCAGATTGCCGGCCTCGCGGATGTTGAAGACGATGATCGGGATATTATTGTCTCGGCACATCGAAACCGCGCTGGCATCCATGACTTTCAAATTGTCAGCCAACACCCTTGAATAACTTAATTGTTCATAGCGCTTGGCGGTGGCCACCTGCTTGGGATCGGCATCGTAAACGCCATCGACCGACGTGCCCTTGAACAGCGCATCGCAGTTCATTTCGGCCGCCCGCAGCGCGGCGCCGGTATCGGTGGTGAAGAACGGGTTGCCGGTGCCGGCGGCGAAAATCACCACCCGGCCCTTTTCGATATGCCGTTCGGCGCGCCGGCGGATATAGGGTTCGCACACCGACGGCATCGGAATCGC
>JANYCM010000287.1 GCA_025360285.1 Sphingomonadales bacterium | reverse complement strand
GCATGGCTTCCACTTGCGGTTCGACTTGGCGGGGATGTTGGGCACCGCGCCCTGGCCCTCGATCAGGTCGCGGATAGCGTTGCCGTCATAGGCCTTGTCGCCGAGCACGATGGTGCGGGGTGCGAGGCGATCGAGCAGTTCCAGCGCGGCAGGGGCGTCGTGCGCCTGACCCGCCGTCAGGCCGAGCCGGAGCGGCAGGCCTTGCCGGTCGACGACTGCGTGGATCTTCGTCGTGAGCCCGCCTCGGGAACGACCGAGACAATGATCTCGCCCCCCCTTTTTGCCGTCGCAGCCTGCTGGTGCGCCCGTATCGAAGTGCTGTCGATCATCTGGATGTCGCCGTCGTAGGCTTGGGTGATGGCATCCATCAGCCGGTCCCAGACCCCCGCCCGTCGCCAGCGCACGAAGCGGTTGTAGCACGTCGTCCTCGGCCCGTAGCGCTCGGGCAGATCACGCCACGGCGCACCCGAGCGCAGCACCCAGAAGATACCGTTCAACACCCGCCGGTCATCGACACGCGGCACGCCCCTCGGCTTGTTCGGCAGAAGCGGCGCAATCACGCGCCATTCGAAGTCGGTCAGATCGTAGCGGCTCATGCTGATCCTGAATCGGCAAAAGGCGCGATATGGAAGCTCAATAATCAGCCAAGGGCCGCCTCAAAGCCGAAATACATCAGCAGGCCCGCCGAGGCAGCAAAGGCAAGGGCATAGCAAGAGGCATAGAACCAGAACGAGAAAGGATCATCAACACGGGAGTACCCCACGCGCTTCGAGTAGATCACTCCCCGCCACAGACCGGAGAAAAGCGGCCATCCTGTCAGCATCGCGATAACAACCACCGATGCCAATCCGACGTAAGCTCCAACCATCCTCCCTCCCGTCCCGCGCGCTCACAATGCGGCCAAACGGGAGATTATCCGCTATCATAAGTGCACGCTACTTTTATGAGTTCACGACCTAAACGAAGTAGTGGAGTAGAAATTCAGTCGTTCAACTAACGGAAGGCGTCGCAAACCGGTGCGTCAGCGGCAGTTCGGGCTCCACCGGCCCCGGCGCTTCGCCGAACCATGCGGCGATCTCGGCCTTGCCGGCGTTGCCGACGTGCAGCCCCATCTTGGTGCGGCGCCACAGCACATCGTCGGCACACACCGCCCATTCATTGCGGACGAAATGGTCAAGTTCCGCCTCGAACATGCCGCCGACATTGGCCCCCAGGCCGCCCGCCAGCAGCGGTTCGGCCGCCGTGCCCAGCGTCATCGCCAGGCGCTTGATCAGCTTGGGATCATAATTCTCCTGGGCCGCCGTCAGATTGGCCAGCCAGCGCTTCATGGCATCCTGGCCGGTTTCACCGTCCAGTCGCGGCACGTCGCCGCCGGGCAGGGGGGCCGTCGCCGTCCAGGGCTTTGAGCGCGGCGCCAGGCGTTTCAGCACATCTTCGGCCAGCACGCGATAGGTGGTGATCTTGCCGCCGACCACCGTCATCGCCGGGACGCCGGCATGGTCAACCAGCCGGTAATCGCGCGTCGTCTCGCGGTCGCCCTTGCCGGTTTCCAGGATCAGCGGGCGAACGCCGGCAAAGCTGTGGACGACATCGGCGCGGGTCAGCGGCCGCGCCAGGTAACGGTTGGCGGCATCGATCAGATATTGCGTCTCGCCTTCGGTGATCGCGGCGGCTTCGGGCGCATCGATGTCGCGTTCGGTGGTGCCGATCAGCGAGAAATCGCGTTCATAGGGGATGATGAAGATGATGCGGCCATCGGGCTGTTGCAGCATGAAGGCATCGCGCCCCAGATGCACGCGGCGGGTGATGATGTGCGACCCCTGCACCAGCCGCAGCGCCGGCGCGTCATTGCGGCCGAGTACGGTGCGCGCCACGCTTTCGGCCCAGGGGCCGGCGGCGTTGACGATCTGCTTGGCCCGCAGCGTCCGGCCATCGCCCAGCATGAGCGTCCAGGCGCTGCCATCATGTTCGGCATGGGTGACGCGGGTGCGCGGCAGGATCAGCGCGCCGCGGTTGGCGGCATCCTGCAGATTGGCGATGACCAGCCGCGCATCATCGACCCAGCCATCCCAATAGCGAAAGGCGCGGGTGAAGCGCGGATCGAGCGCCCGCCCGGCACGGTCATTGCGCAGATCGACCCGCGCCGACCCCGGCACCACCCGCCGCCGCGCCAGATGATCATAGAGGAATAGCCCGGCGCGCAGCATCCATTCCGGCCGGTCCCCCGATACCGGCAGGATGAAGCTTTGCGGCCAGCTGATATGCGGCGCGATATCGAGCAGAACCTCGCGTTCGGCCAGCGCCTTGCGCACCAGGCCAAAGGCATAGAATTCCAGATAGCGCAGCCCGCCATGGATCAGCTTGGTCGAGGCGCTGGAGGTCGCGCCGCCCAGATCGCCAGCTTCGATCAAAGCGATGCTCAGGCCCCGGCCGGCGGCGTCGCGAGCGATCCCGGCACCATTGATGCCGCCGCCGATGATGGCGACGTCGTGGAGCCGGTCGAAGAGAGAGGGTTGGTTCGTCATGCCAAGGCTTAACTAGTCGGCGCATGGCGTTTAGGGAAGGCGACATGACGACCCCTCCCGATCTCATCCTTGTCCTCGATGCCGGCACGACATCGGCGCGCGCCATCGCCTTCACCGCGGCGGGCGCCATTGCCGCCAGTGCCGGCCGGCCGATCACCCAGCATTATCCGCAGCCCGGCTGGGTGGAGCATGATGCCGGCGAAATCTGGCGCGCCAGCCGCGATTGCCTGATCGAGGTGGCGGACAGCATCGGCGCGCCGCGTATCGCCGCCATCGGCATCACCAACCAGCGCGAAACCATCGTCTTCTGGGACCGCAGCACCGGCGAACCGCTGGCCCCCGCCATCGTCTGGCAGGACCGGCGCACCGCCGATGCCTGTGCCGCCCTGCGCGCCGCCGGCCATGAAGCCGCGGTGCAGGCGCAAACCGGCCTGCTGCTCGATCCGTATTTTTCCGGCACCAAAATCCGCTGGGCGCTCGATAATTGGCCCCCCGTCACGGCGGCGCTGGCGGCGGGTGACCTGCTGGTTGGCACCGTCGAAAGCTGGCTGATCTGGAAATTGTCGGGCGGCACCGTCCATGTCACCGATGCCACAAACGCCTCGCGCACGTTGCTGATGGACCTGGCGACGTGCGAATGGGATGCCGGCCTGTGCGCGCTGTTCGGTGTGCCGCGCGAAATCCTGCCGGTGATCGTCGATTGTGCCGGGCCGATCGCCACGACGGCGCTGCTCGGCCAGCCCATCGCCATTACCGGCAGCGCCGGCGATCAACAGGCTGCCGCCATCGGCCAGGCCTGCCTCGCCCCCGGCCAGTTGAAGGCGACCTATGGCACCGGCTGCTTCCTGCTCGCCCATGCCGGCCCGGTGCCGCCGGTTTCGACCCACCGCCTGCTGTCAACGGTGGCGTGGCGGCTCGCCGGCACCCCGGCCTATGCGCTGGAAGGCTCGATCTTCACGGCGGGGTCAGCAGTGCAATGGCTGCGCGATGGCCTGGGGCTGATCGGCACGGCCGCCGAAACCGAAGCGCTGGCGCAAAGCGTCCCCGACAGTGGCGGCGTGGTATTCGTGCCGGCGCTCGCCGGCATGGGCGCGCCGCACTGGCAGCCGAACGCGCGCGGCAGCCTTACCGGGCTGTCGGCCGGCATCACCCGCGCCCATATCGCCCGCGCCACGCTGGAAGCCATGGGCCAGCAGACCGCCGATCTCGTCGATGCGCTGGCCGCCGATGGCGTGGCGGCCGCCGGGCTGCGCGTCGATGGCGGCATGGTGGCGAATGACTGGCTGTGCCAGGATCTGGCCGATAGCCTGGGCGTGCCCGTCGAACGCCCGCGCGTCATCGAAACGACAGCGCTCGGCGCGGCAATGCTCGCCGGCGTCGGCGCCGGGTTGTTCGCCGATCTGGCCGAAGCGGCGGCAATGGCGGCGCCCGATCGCTGCTTCCTGCCGGCGATCGATGCGGCGGCGCGCCAGGCGCGGCGGACGCGCTGGGCCCGCGCCGTGCGCCAGACTCTGGCGGAATAGAACGGGCGGAACAGAACGGGCGGAATAGAACGAGCCGAATAGAACAGGGGAGAGCAACCATGACCAACAGCGAAATCGACATGATCCGGGCCTTTCTGGCCGCCGCCCCGCCCAACCGCGACATCGCCGCCATGCGCGACGGCTATAACGCCATCGGCAGCCAGTTTCCCTGCGCCGCCGACGTGACGCTCACCGCCGCCGATGCCGATGGTGTGCCGGCGGAATGGAGCCACACCCCCGGCGCGGCACGCGATGCGGTGCTGCTGTATCTGCACGGCGGCGGCTATGTCATCGGTTCGATCGCCAGCCATCGCCATCTCGCCAGCGAATTGGGCCGCGCCGCCGGCATCGCCACCCTGGCGATCGATTACCGCATGGCGCCCGAACATGTCTTTCCCGCTGCCGTCGATGACGCGCTGGCCGCCTATCGCTGGCTGCTGGCCCAGGGTATCGTCGCCGGTCGCGTCGCGGTCGCCGGGGACAGCGCCGGCGGTGGGCTGAGCGTCGCGCTGCTGCTCGCCATCAAGGCCGCCGGCCTGCCGCAACCGGCCTGTGCCGTCGCCATTTCACCCTGGGTCGATCTGGCCGGCACCGGCGCATCGATGGTCACCAAGGCGGCGACCGACCCGATGGTGCAGAAGGAGCCCTTGCTCGAATGGGCGCAGCTCTATCTCGCCGGTGCCGCTGCCCAGACGCCGCTGGCCTCGCCGATCCATGGTGATCTCGCCGGGCTGGCGCCCCTGTTCATCCAGGTCGGCAGCGAGGAAACCCTGCTCGACGATTCCATCCGGCTGGCGGCGGTGGCCGGCCATGCCCAGGTGCCGGTACGGCTCGATGTGGCGCCGGGGATGATCCATGTCTGGCACTTCTTCCACCTGATGCTGGGCCCGGCACGCACCGCCATCGCCGATGCGGGGGCGTTCATGGCCGGCCATATCGCGTGACTGAAGCGGGCATCCTCTCCGGCCTGTCGATGGCGGCGGCGGCGGCATTGGCGTTGACCGGGGTATGGCTGTGGCGGCAACCGGCCGGCAATCGCACCAAGGCGGTGCTGATGGTCGTCGCCGGCCTGGTCATCGTCTTCAACGTCTGGATCAGCGGCCTGCCGCTCACGCCATCAGCGCATTGATCTCAGGATAGGGCATCGCGCCATCGGCCAGCGCCCCGGCGTCGCCGGCCAGGAAATCCGTCGCCAGCCGCCGCGCCAGGCCATAGACGGCCTGGGTGATGCCCGATCCGGCGCTCAACCGGCGCACGCCAAGCGTCTGAAGCACCGCCGCTTCCGGCAGGCCGCTGCGGGCCAGCACATTCAGCGGCAGGCTGATGTCGGCCGCCAGACGCGCGATTGCGTCGCGGTCGGTCACGCCCGGCACGAAAATCCCATCGGCACCGGCGGCGGCATACAGGCTGGCGCGGCGCCGCGTTTCGCCATGCTCATCGCCCGGTGCCAGCCCGCGCAGCCAGACATCGCAGCGGGCGTTGATGAACAGGCCGGGCCGGCGTGCCGCGGCGATCTTGGCTGCCAGCAGGTCTGGGTTGCCGCCGCCATCCTCGATATTGATGCCGATGGCGCCGGCGGCCACCAAGTGCGTGACATTATCGGCAACCACCGCCGGATCGTCCGAATAGCCGCCCTCGATATCCGCCGTCACCGGCACATTCACGGCGCGCGCAATGGCGGCGACGACCGTCAGGTACAGGTCGATCGGCAGCGCATCGCCATCGGGATAACCCAAGGACCAGGCCACCCCGGCGCTGGTCGTCGCGATCGCCGGTGCCCCCAGGCTTTCGAACAGGCGGGCGCTGCCGACATCCCAGGCATTGGGCAGGATCAACAGGCCCGGCCCGGCGTGGAGGGCGTGGAAGCGGGCGGCGGCGGTGGTCATGGCATTGTCCTGTCGTCGGTCCTGTGGTGGAAGGGCATTTACCACCAGTTTGGGCGCGATCAGCGGAAATCTTCCTCTCCCGCTTGCGGGAGAGGCGAGAGACGCGCCCCTTGGCGCGGCCCGGGTGAGGGTGGTCTTCTTGTTCTTCTTGCCCCGAAGCTTGTGAACACCCTCACCCGCCGCGCTGACGCGCGAGTCGCCTCTCCCGCAGGCGGGAGAGGAAAGATCATGCTGGCTGCCGGCGCACTTGGTCAGGCTGTTGCGCCCGACATCGCAGCCCAGACACTGAGACAATCGTGCGCTTGCGGGCCCCGGCGAGCCTGATAGTCTGCCCCCAACAAAAAGTCGATGGGGACAGGATATGCGGATTGTTGCGGGCGCAAGCCTTGTGGTGCTGGCGGGTCTGGCGCTGATGCCGGCGGGGCTGAAGGCGATAACGCTCAATGTGGCACCGGCGCCCGCCGCGGTCGATGGCAAGCGCCTGGTCAATGCTGCGTCGGAACCCGGTAACTGGATGACGCATGGCGGCACCTATGCCGAACAGCGTTACGCCAATCTTGACCAGATCACCGCCGGCAATGTCGGCAGGCTGGGCCTCGCCTGGGCGCATGATCTGGACACCAACCGCGGCCAGGAGGCGACGCCCCTGGTCATCGATGGCACCATGTACACCACCACCGCCTGGTCGAAGGTCGTGGCGCTCGATGCCGCCACCGGCAAGGTCAAATGGCAATATGATCCGCAGGTGTCGAAGGATCGCGGCCATGCCGCCTGCTGCGATGTCGTCAACCGCGGTGTCGCCGCCTGGGGCGGGATGATCTTTGTCGGCGCCCTGGATGGCCGGCTGATCGCACTCGATGCCGCCACCGGCAAGGTCAAATGGTCGGTCGTCACCTTTGACCAGAAACAGCCCTACACCATCACCGGCGCGCCGCGCGTGGTGAAGGGCAAGGTGCTGATCGGCAATGGCGGCGCCGAACTGGGCGTGCGCGGCTATATCACCGCCTATGACGCGCTGACCGGCAAAAAGGCCTGGCGTTTCTACACCATCCCTGGCGACCCGGCGAAGGGCCCCGACCATGAAGCCTCCGACGATGTGCTGAAGGCCAAGGCCGGCGACAGCTGGTTCGGCAAATATTGGGAAGCCGGCGGCGGCGGCACCGTCTGGGATGCCATCGTCTATGATGCCGAACTCGATCATCTTTATATCGGCGTCGGCAACGGCAGCCCGTGGAACCATCAGATCCGGTCCGAAGGCAAGGGCGACAATCTGTTCCTGTCCTCGGTGGTGGCGCTCAACCCCGATACCGGCAAATATCTCTGGCATTACCAGGGCACGCCCGGCGAAAGCTGGGATTTCACCCAGACCCAGCCGATCATGCTGGCGACGCTGACTATCGACGGCAAACCCCGCAAGGTGCTGATGCAGGCGCCCAAGAACGGCTTTTTCTATGTCATCGACCGCGAAACGGGAAAGCTGATCAGCGCCAAGGGCTTTGTGCCGCAAAGCTGGACGACGGGGGTTGATCCCGCCACTGGCCGGCCGGTGGAAACGCCCGATGCGCGTTTCCGCACCGCTGCGGCCCTGGTCACGCCCTCGGCATTGGGGGCGCATAACTGGCACCCGATGGCGTTCAGCCCGAAGACCGGCCTTGTCTACCTGCCGGCGCAGGAAGTGCCCTTCGCCTATCAAACCGATCCCAACTATACCCACAAGCAGGGCGCCTGGAACATCGCGGTGATCGCCGCGCTGAATGCCCCGCCGAACAATGCCGCGGCGACGCGCGCCACCCGCGCCATTTTGAAGGGCGAATTGCTGGCCTGGGACCCGGTGGCACAGAAGGAAGTCTGGCGGGTGCAATATGATGGCCCGTGGAATGGCGGCGCGCTGGCGACGGCCGGCAATCTGGTGTTCCAGGGCAATGCCAAGGGCGGTTTCCAGGCCTTTGATGCGACCAATGGCAAAACTGTCTGGGGCTTTGAAGCGCAGACCGGCGTGATGGCCGGGCCGATCAGCTACATGGTCGGCCGGACGCAATATGTCGCGGTGATGGCGGGCTATGGCGGCGCCTATCCGCTGTCCACCGGCTATCCCGACGGGCCGGAACGCATTGCGCCCAATGGCCGCGTGCTGGTGTTCAAGTTGGGCGGCACGGCGAAGCTGCCGCCCTACAAGGCACCGGCGCTGGCCCCGGCCAACCCGCCGACCGGCATGTTCACGCCGCAGCAGATTGCCCGCGGCGGCGATGTCTATGAAGGCAATTGCGGCGTCTGCCACGGCGCCGGCGCAAGGTCGAGCGGACTGGTGCCCGATCTGCGGCGGTCCGGCGCGCTGTCCGACAGCGGCACCTGGGCGGCGGTCGTCCATGGCGGGATACTGAAAGACCGCGGCATGGTCAGCTTCGCCAAATGGTTCTCCAAGGACGATATCGAGGCAGTGCGCGCCTATGTCGGGGTGCAGGCCAAGTTCCTGGCCACCGATGAAGGGGCGAAGCTGGCGGCGACGGGGTCAGCGGGGAAATAGGGGCTGACGGCCGACCAGGGTCTCTTGCAGCGGCGCAGAGCCTCGCCCTCCCCGCAAGGGGGAGGGAAAAGGTTCATCCAAGCTGCAATCGACTCTAGCTGAATGTCGATACGATCTGGATCAACGCTGCTCAACAATCGATTTCATCAATGGCAATGACTGGAACAATCGGTTTAGACAATCGGTGCGCTCGCGCTATCTTACTCGCAACAGACAGCGAGGAGACGAACCATGACCAACCGCCTGACCACCACCGCCGGTGCCCCGATCGCCGATAACCAGAACAGCCTGACCGCTGGCCCGCGTGGCCCGGTGCTGTTGCAGGATTATCAGCTACTCGAAAAGCTGGCGCACCAGAACCGCGAGCGCATTCCGGAACGCGTTGTCCACGCCAAGGGCTGGGGGGCGCATGGCACGCTGACGGTGACGCACGATATTTCGAAATACACGCGGGCCAAATTGTTCGACACGATCGGCAAGCAGACCGATGTGCTGATGCGCTTTTCGACCGTTGCCGGCGAAGCCGGCGCCGCCGATGCCGAGCGTGATGTTCGCGGCTTTTCGGTCAAATTCTATACCGAGGAAGGCAATTGGGACCTGGTCGGCAATAATACGCCGATGTTCTTCGTCCGCGACCCGCTGAAATTCCCGGATTTCATCCGCACCCAGAAGCGCCACCCGCGCACCAACATGCGGTCACCGACGGCGATGTGGGATTTCTGGTCGCTGAGCCCGGAAAGCCTGCACCAGGTGACGACGCTGTTTTCGGATCGCGGCATCCCGCCCAGCCCGCGCTTCATGAATGGCTATGGCAGCCACAGTTTCAGCTTCTGGAACAATGATGGTGAGCGTTTCTGGGTGAAGTTCCATTTCAAGACGCGCCAGGGCCACAAGTTTCTGACCAATGATGAATCGGTGGCGGTGATCGGCCAGACCCGCGAATCCTATCAGGAGGATCTGTTCGGCGCGATCGAGCGCGGCGATTTCCCGCAATGGACGATGTTCGTGCAGATCATGCCCGAGCTTGATGCCGACAAGACATCGTATAACCCGTTCGATCTCACCAAGGTCTGGCCGCACGGCGATTATCCGCTGATCGAGGTCGGCTTGCTTGAGCTCAACCGCAACGCCGACAATTATTTTGCCGAGATCGAACAGGCGGCGTTCAGCCCGTCGAACATCGTGCCGGGCATCGGTTTTTCGCCCGACAAGATGCTGCAAGCGCGGATTTTTAGCTATGCCGACGCGCATCGCCACCGCATCGGCACGCATTATGAAGCGCTGCCGGTCAATGCCCCCAAGGCGCCGCGGCATCATTACCACAAGGACGGCGCCATGCGCTTCTTTGCCAATGATACCGGCAACCCCGATGCCTATTATGAACCCAACAGCTTTGGCGGCCCGGTGCAGGACCCCGGCGTCGCCGAACCGCCGCTGCGCATTTCGGGCGATGCGGCGCGCTGGAACCACCGCGACGGCAATGACGATTTCGGCCATCCGCGCGCGCTGTTCAACCTGTTCGATGCCGGGCAGAAGGCGCGGCTGTTCCACAATCTGGCCGCCGCCATCCACGGCATTCCGGATTTCATTGCGGAGCGGCAACTGGCGCTGTTTGATCGGGTGGACCCGGCCTATGGCGCCGGCGTGCGCGCCGCGCTGCGCGAACTGGCCGATGCGGCGGTGGCACCGGTGGCGCAGGCCGCCGAATAACCCGCGCGGCGTTTGCAGCCAGGGCCGCCCCGGCAGCGACCGGGGCGGCCTTTCCGGCCAAATGTCACTTGACGAAACGTTGCTTTCCAATATTGTTTTGAAAGGGTCTGCAAGTGTTAACAATTCTTCAATAATTGAGACATTGTCGAACGATATCCTATAGTTATATTTATTTGGGGCGCATCAGACTGTTGTCTGGCGGTTTATTGCGAATATCGTAATGCACCGGAACAACATCGCGGTGATTTGCTCGTCACATACTATTTTTCGGGCAGTGACGGGCAAAATATGAACAGGTCGGCATGGATATCATCCGCAATGCGCTCGATACGATCTGCGGACTCGCCAATGCCTATTTGCAGAATATTGACCACCGTGCGGAAGGTTGGGTCGTGCTGACCAGCCTGGTTGATCATGATGGCTCGATCAACCCGGCCGCCCGCGACAAGGTCGTGATGAGCGTTTACAATCTGACCCGCGAAACCAGCATCAGCACCTATCAGCCGACCCAATCCGCCGGCCAGCGCCATAAGGCCGGGGATTCGCTCGCGGTGGTCAGCCCGCCGCTCTATGTCGATGTCCATCTGATGTTCATGGCGAATTTCGCCGAGCGCAACTATTCGGACGGCCTGGCGATGTTGTCCCGCGTCATCAGCTATTTCCAGCAGAACCCGGTGTTCACCCAGGCCAATGCGCCGGGGCTCGATCCCGATATCGACAAGCTGACGCTGGATTTCGACAATCTCAGCCCGGTTGACGTCAATTATGTCATGTCGATGCTCGGCACCCGCTATCTGCCCAGCGCCTTTTACAAGCTGCGCATGTTGCCCTTCACCTCGCTGGCCATGCAGGCCCGGGCCTATCCGGTCACCGGCACGGCCCTGACCGGCGGCAACGCATGAGCCCCGGTTATGTCCCGCTGTTCAGCGTGCGCTTCCGGCATGGCTTTTACACGGATGGCGCCTGCACGGACCTTGGCGCCATCCCCACCCCCGCCGCCGCCGCGCTGATGACCAAGTTCGGGCTGTTGTTTCGCGCCGCGGCGGCCGGTTTCGACGTGTATGCCAGCACCGCCCGCCTGCCGGCGATGGCGCGCTATATCGGCAGCGACTGGGCCTGGCTGTCGTTCCTTCTCGTGCCGACCAACCCCGGCTTCATCGGGCTGACGCAATTGCCGCTGACCATCAATCTGCAGCAGCAGAATCTGCACTTGTCCAACCTCGCCGGCCCCCCGATCCCCGATGCGGCGGCGCTGTTCGATCTCACCGGGCCGTCGCTCACCGTCCCCGTCACCGCCGGCATCACGGCGCAGCTCACCGATCTCTCAGGCGCGGCCGTCGCCACCCCGCGCAGCGTCACCGAGACCAGCATCACCTTCGCCCTCGCCGGCCTGCCGATCGGTTTCTACGGCCTGGCCTTTCAGGACGCCGCCGGCGCCGCCACCGCGCCGCCCGCGGCCTATACGGGCCCACTCAACGTCCTCTGGACCGCCGGTGCGCCCTCCGCCCTGCAACCCCCGCTGGCGCTGCTCGACCTGATGCTGGCGCAACCGCCCGGCGTCGGCAAGCCAAGCGACTTCCCGCTCGACACCGCCAGCGCTACCGTCCAGCCGGTCGATCTGTCGCTCGTCTTGCGCCCCCGCGAAACCATCTGGCACTATTATGTCGTCACCAATGGCAAGCCCGGCGCGCTGATGGACGATCTGGCGATCAGCGGCGGCCCCACCGGTTTCGGCAAAAGCGCCGCCGTGCTGCCCAATGGCGACACCGCCGTGCTGTTCACCGCCGACAAGCCGCTGGCCCTGCAACAGCATTCGCGCCCGCATTTCAGCCTCAGCGGCCACCGCCAGAATACGGATGGTGGCCGCGACATCATCAGCATCGATCGCCTGCCTGGCCCGCCGGCCACGCCGGTCTGGCCACTCAAGGGCGGCGACCCACTCCAGGGCAGCTCCGAAATCTATGTCTATGTTTAGAGTCTCTTGCCGCTTCGCTGCGGCGGCGCCGGCCCGCGCCCCCACCCGGCCACCCAACGAAAGTATTCTGAACTGGGTGGCCGGGCGGGGGCGCGGGCCGGTGCCGCCTAACGGCAAAAGATTTTAACGGCCAAACAAGAACTTCACGCGGACGGGAAAAGGGAACAGGCACATGGCGACAGCATATCTCAATCGCAAGACACCGGGCGTCTATGTCACGGAAATTCCGGCGTTCGGCACCTCGATTGTCGGCGTGCCCACCGCTGTGCCGGTGTTTGTCGGCTATACTGAATTCGCCGGCGATCCGGCCACCGGGTCCTCGCTCTATTATGTCCCCACCCCGGTCGTTTCGATGGCGGAATTCAGCCAGTATTTCGGCGGCGCCGCGGTGCAATCCTATGGCATAACCCCGGTGCCGGCCGCCAGCGCCAAGCCGGCGACCCCGCCGCCGGCGAGCAAATCATCGGCACCGCCGCCCACCCCGGTGCCCGCCATGCCATTTTCGGCCAATTACACCACCACCGCCGGTGTCGCCCCGGTGCTGACGCAATTCACTTTGTCGCCAACCTCCGCCTCGCAATTCAACCTGTACTGGCAGATGCAATTGTTCTTCGCCAATGGCGGCGGCAATTGCATCATTGTCTCGGTCGGCAGCTATTGGGCCGATCAGTTCCCGGTCAGCGAACCGACAGCGACCGGCAACTGGTTTGCCGGATCGGTCAATGCCGGCAGCTATGCGGCGCCAGTGATGCCCGCCACCAATGTCGGCCTGCTGCCCGGCCTCTATGCCGCCGGCTATGCCACCGGTGCGACGATGACGGTGGTGCCCGAGGCCTGCCTGCTCAATTCGGTGATGGTCACGCCCGAAGGCAATACCGCCGCCGGATCACCCTATGCCAATGTCGTCAGCAACATGCTGTCCCAGGCCGCGGAACTCCAGGACCGGGTGGCGATCATCGATCTGCCGGGCT
This sequence comes from Sphingomonadales bacterium, assembly GCA_025360285.1. Taxonomy (GTDB): domain Bacteria; phylum Pseudomonadota; class Alphaproteobacteria; order Sphingomonadales; family Sphingomonadaceae; genus Sandarakinorhabdus. The sequence continues at coordinate 4,305 of JANYCM010000287.1, read as the reverse complement.
GCCTGATGGCCGATAACATCAACGCGCTGACCGCCGCCCAGACCGCCATGTGGCAGTCGATTGCCCCGGCGGCGGCGGCCGTCAGCTATGGCGCCTGTTATGGCCCGGCGATCAACACCACGATCGTCACGACAACGAATATCCTTTTTACCAACCTTTCCGCCGGCAGCACGTCCGACAACGCGATCATCAACGATATCCTGACCACCCAGGCCTGCGCCATGTATGGCGGGGGGCAATTGACGACGCTGCAGGCCGCCATCGCCGCTGCCTTCCCGCTGCCGACGGTGCCGCAGGGCAATGACAAATTTACCTGCGCGGCCAACAACAACGCGCAATATTCCAATAATGCCAAGGCCTATCCGGCGATGCCGGCGGCCGGCACGCCGGCCTATGACAGTTGGGCGACTTCGCTCGACAATCTGCTGCTCCAGGCGCTGCCGGTCTTCGCACAGATCGAACAATTGATCGCCAACAACATGAATGTCGCGCCGCCCAGCGGCATCCTCGCCGGCGTCTGGGCGAAAAGCGATAATCTCAATGGCGTCTGGAATGCCCCGGCCAATATCTCGCTCGCCTCGGCATCGATGCCGCTCTACCTGATGACCGATGTCGAACAGGCCGGCTTCAACATGCCGACCAACGGCCAGGCCATCGACATCATCCGGGCGCAACAGAACCGCGGCTGCGTCGTCTGGGGTGCCCGCACATTGGATGGCAACAGCGGCGATTTCAAATATATCCAGGTGCGCCGCACGCTGATCTACATCGAACAATCGATCAAGCTGGCGCTGAACCCTTACGTCTTTGCCGCCAATGATGCGCTGACCTGGACGACGGTCACCTCGGCGATCGCCAGCTTCCTGACCGGCCTGTGGCAGCAGGGCGGCCTGATGGGCAGCAAGCCGAGCGAGGCCTTCACCGTCCAGTGCGGGCTCGGGTCAACGATGACGGCGCAGAATGTGCTCGATGGCTATATGATCGTCGCGGTCACCCTGCAGATGATCCATCCGGCCGAATTCATCGAACTGACCTTCAAACAGACCATGGGCAGTTAAGGCCGGTTCTTTCGATTGATCGACAACCCATTCTGACGACAGGAGATTTTCATGGCAGGCGAAACCGAAAATACCATCTGGCCGTTGCCGAAATTCTATTTTTCGGTCACCGGCATTCCCGGCAACCCGGTGTTCCAGGAAGTCACCGGCCTCGAAACCGAAGTTCAGGTCATCGAATATCGCGCCGGCAACAGCCCGATCTTCGCCTCGATCAAGATGCCCGGCCTCGCCAAGGTCGGCAATGTCACGATGAAGAAAGGCATTTTCGTCACCGACAAATTGCTGTGGACCTGGTTCAATTCGATCAAGATGAACACCATCGCCCGCGTTACGGTGGTGGTAAATCTGATGGACGAAGGCGGCAAGCCCCAGATGATCTGGACTCTCAACAACGCCTTCCCGGTGAAATTGACCGGCACCGATCTGAAGTCCGATGGCAATGAAGTCGCTGTGGAAAGCATCGAGATGGCGTTTGAAACGATGACGGTGGCGACCGGGTAAAGTCGGTTGCGGCTTGGTCGACCAAGTTCGACTCCTTCCCCGCAGCCGTCAGGCGCCGCCAAGCGTCAACGGGGAGGGAGTTGGTTCAACTCAACGGCAATCGAACCTGAAAGACGCCCCATCAAACCGGCGTTCGCCGGTATGACGAGATAATTTGAAGTGAAGCCAAAGCTGAACGCATGTCCGACACCGACTATTACCCACCCCCCGCCTTCGCCTTTGTCGTGACCCTCGTCTCGTCATCGACAACCGGCATCGATGCGGCGTTTCAGGAAATTTCCGGCGTCGATCCGCATATCGAGATCGAGGAAGTCACCGAAGGCGGGCTCAACGCCTATGTCCATCAATTGCCCGGCGTCACCAAACATTCGAACCTGGTGATGAAGCGCGGCTATGTCACGCAAAGTTCAGCGCTCGCCGAATGGGCGGCGGCGACGGTCGGGTCATCGCTCGGCACGCCGATCCGGCCGCAGGTGCTGAAGGTCGATCTGATCGGCGCCAATGGCCAGCCGCTCGTCGGCTGGACCTTTCAGAATGCCTGGCCGGTGAAATGGGAGGTCGGGCCGTTTGATGCGAAGCGTAATGATGTGCTCACCGAAACGATGGAATTCGCCTATTCGGTTGTAGTGCGAAGCCTCTACCAACAAGCCGCCGCAAAGCGCTAACATGACGCCGCAAGGCACGGGCAGGGGAGGGGGCGCAATGCCATTGGAAATCAGCGAGATCGGGGTGCGTATCGTCATCGGCGAAGCGCCGTCCGCGCCGCCGGCGCGGGCGCAGGGCGCCGCCGGGATGACGCCGGCGCAAGTCGAAGAGACTATCCGCGCCGCCATGCGTGACGTGCTGGCAACGCTGCGGATGCAGGAAGAGCGTTGACATGACCACGTCGGGCGCGGCCACCAAGATGACGATCACGGCCTATTCCGACCCGTCGTTCACCACCAAGGTCAGCACCGTCACCAACCCGTTCACCGTCTGGATCAACCCCGCCAGCTACAGTTACAAGCAGACGATCAGCTACAATGACCGCCAGGCGCAGGGCAGCAGCGGGCCATCGCCGGAATTCAACCGGGTGGCCGATGAGGAAATCAGCTTTGACCTGATGTTCGATGCCACCGGCGTCATCCCGCCGCCGGGCGGACAGACCAGTTACAGCCACGGCGTGGCCGATGGCATCAGCCAGTTCATGGCGCTGGCGGCGACGATGAACGGCGGCATCCACAGCCCGAATTACCTGATCCTCGCCTGGGCGCAGTTGCAATTCCAGTGCGTGCTGACCAGCATGAACATCAATTACACGCTGTTCATGCCCGATGGCACACCGCTGCGGGCCAAGATGGCGGCGGTGTTCCAATCCTATACCAGCGAGCGGCAATTGGCCAAGGAAGCCAAAAAAGCCTCGCCCGACATGACGCATCTGGTGACGGTGACGGCGGGGGATACTTTGCCCCTGCTGTGCTACCAGATCTACGGTGCCAGCGGCTATTACCTCAAGGTCGCGCGGCACAACCGCCTGCTCGATTTCCGCGCGCTGGTGCCGGGCACGCAACTGGTATTCCCGCCGCTGGCCGGCGCGCGCTGATGGCGGCGCCGTCGCCTGCGCAACTGGCGACCTCGATCGTCGATTTCGTCATCACCGCCGATGGCGCGGTGCTCGACAGCAGCATCCAGGTCAAATCGATCGATGTGTGGACGGGGGTCAACAAGATCCCCAAGGCGCGGCTGGTGATTGCCGATGGCAGCGCCGCCGATGAAGGCTTTGCGATCAGCGACACAGCGGCGTTGATCCCCGGCGTCAGCATCACCATCGCCATGGGCTATGGCGGCGATTCGACCCAGGTGTTTGCCGGGGTGATTTACGCCCAGGGGCTGGAGATCAATGTGAACGGCCCGTCGCTGCTGGTGGTGGAGGCCGCCGACAAGGCGATGGGGATGACGCTGGCCCGGCAGAACCGCGTGCTGACCAATGTCACCGACAGCCAGGTCTGCACGACCCTCATCCAGGCGGCCGGGCTGGCGGCGGCGGTGACAGCGACCAGCGTGATGCACGAAGCCATTGTGCAATATGATGCCAGCGACTGGGACCTGCTGGTGATGCGCGCCGAAGCCAGCAGCATGGTGGTGACAGTGGCGGACGCCAGGGTGACCGTCGCGCCGCCTGTCACCAGCAGCGATCCGGTGCTGACGCTGACCTTTGGCGAATCGATCCTCGATTTCCGCGGGCGGATGGATGCCTCGACGCAATTCACCACGGCCGCCGTCAGCAGCACCGCCTGGGACCCCGCCACACAGGCGGTGCTGACGGCGGCGGGTGACGATCCCGGCGTCACCACGCCGGGCAATATCTCCTCGGCAACGCTGGCAGCGGTCTTCGGGGTGAGCAAATATCTGCAACAGAGCGGCGGCGCGCTGACCGAGGCCGAGCTGACCGCCTGGTCCTCGGCCGAACTGCTGAAATCGCACCTGGCCAAGATCCGCGGCGAGGTGCGCTTTCTGGGCAGCGCGCTGGCGGTGCCGGGCTGCATGGTGGTGCTGGCCGGGCTGGGCGACCGCTTCGACGGCAATGGCTATGTCTCGGCGGTGCATCACCGGGTGGCCGAAGGCCTCTGGCGCACGTCGGTCGAAATCGGCCTGGCGCCGCGCTGGTTTGCCGCCACCGCGCCCCATATCGCCGCGCCGGGGGCCGCCGGCCGCCTGCCGCCGATGACCAATTTGCAGACCGGCATCGTTCAGCAGATCAACCAGG
>JANYCM010000283.1 GCA_025360285.1 Sphingomonadales bacterium | reverse complement strand
GCCTGGCCCGTGACACCATCAGCTGAGCCAGGAGACCGCGACATGGGTGATCGACTGAAAGGGCGGCGCGCCATCATCACTGGCGCCGCCTCGGGCATCGGCCATGCCAGCGCCGAACTGTTCGCCCGTGAAGGCGCGCGCGTACTGGCGGTCGATCTGCCCGGCGTCGCCTGTAATTTTTCAACCGAGGCAATCATGCCTTTTGCCGCCGATGTGGCCGCCGACGACACACCGGCGCGGCTGGTCGCGGCCGCCACAAAATGGCTGGGCGGTGCCGATATATTGTTCAACAATGCCGCCATCGAACGCCGCGCCGCCTTCACCGATACGACAGATGCCGCATGGGACGAAATGTTCGCCATCTCGCTGCGCGCCGGCTTCCGCATCGCACGCGGCTTTGTGCCCTTGCTCGAACAATCGGGCGCCGGGCGGATCATTGCCACTGCCAGCATGGCCGCGCTGCGCGCGCTGCCCGGCCAGACCGCCTATGCCGCCGCCAAGGCCGGGATGATCGCACTGACCCGCGCGATGGCGCTCGAACTGGGGCCGGCCGGCATCACCGCCAATGTCATCCTGCCCGGCCCGATCATCACCGGCATCACCCGCGACATGACACCGGAAAGCGCCGCGCGCTGGACCGAACGCGCCCCCTTGCGGCGATTGGGCGTCGCCGAGGACGTCGCCCGCGTCGCGCTGTTCTTCGCCTCGGCCGACAGCGGTTATGTCACCGGCCAGGCGCTCGCCGTCGATGGCGGAATCTTCATAACGGCCTGATTGTGCCGGGGCGGTTGGCGGCAGGGCCTCCGGCGGCTGGGGCCGCGGGCCCCAGACCCTTTTGTCGGGCTGTCCAAATAAGCCTTATTGTGTGTCAGTGTGAAACGATCGGGGTCTGATTTCTGCCTTTCAGGCAGCGCCCTGCAATTCGTAAAACGGCTCCGGCTCTGGCGCACGCATCGGCGCCTCGTCGCGCAATTCGGCGCTGAATTCGGCAATGGTGGCGCGCACCGCCTGGGTGATGCGACTTTTGCCGCGCGCCAGCCGGTCGGTAGTGCCACCGACGCCCAGGGCCAGCGGAATGCCATAGACGGTTTCATCGAGCGGAAATGCCATCGACGAGACGCCGGGGCTGGGCGCATTCTCGCGATAGCAATAGCCGACGTGGCGGACCCAGTTGAGTTCCTTGATCACTTCGGCCGGCTCCACCCGCTGGCCCGGATCGCGCTCATAATAGTTGATATTGCGGCAGATCTTGTCGACCTGGCGGTCACTCATCCGGCTGAGCAACGCCATGCCGGAGGTAGAATCCGACAACAGGCGCATATTGCCTTCGGTGGGCGGTGCCTTGAATTCATGGTCGGGCGTCTTGATGATGAAATACTGGATGAACAGGTCATTCTGCATCGACAGGGCGACCGTTTCATCGGTGCGTTCCTGCAGCGTTTCGACCAGCCGCTGATAGCGCTGCTGGCCATACATGGCACTCGACATCCAGATGCCCAGACCGCGGACACGGCAGCTCGGCACATAGGAGCGCGTGGCGCGATTATAGTTGATATAGCCCATGTGAACGAGGGTTTTCATCAGATGGGTGGCGCTCGACTGCGGATAGCCGAGCAGTTCATAGATTTCCTGAAGCTTCAGCGGCCGGCGCTGTTCGTTGAACAATTCCAGCACCTCAAGGGCGCGGGATGCCGATTTGACGACGGGTCTGCGCATGGTCTGCTCCCCATTTTCAGGCGCTCCGCCACGATCTTGCGCCGTGACTGGAGACGAAACCGCCTGTGTTGTGTCCCGCTTCAAATTCCATACGGGATATCCGGCGTCGAGTTTGCCGGCGTATCGCGCGAACCATAGCACATATGCAATATTTGTCACAGGAGCTTCCCGCCTGTTTCCACACCGGTGCGGCATGCGGTCAGGCTGATCGCGGCGCACCGAAAAGATGCCGATGGGGAGTTGATCATGAACTTCGAACTCAGCGATGAAGACGCGATGCTGGCCGACAGTGTCGATCTGTTCGGCGCCCGGCATTGTCCCCCCTCGGCGCGGCTCGACATGCTGCGCGCCGGCCCGGAAGCGCGCCGGGACCGCTGGCGCGAGATGGCCCAGCTTGGCTGGCTCGATCTCGGACTTGCAGATGGCGGCGCGCGTTCGCCGGTCAACGATGGCTATATCATGACCCTGGCCGAAGGTTTCGGGCGGCATCTGATGCTGGAACCCTATGTCACCCATGCGGTGCTGGCCCCGGCCCTGCTCGAAGGCAGTGCCGGCGACGCGGCGGCGCTGCTGCCCGGCATTGCCGATGGCAGCATGGCGGTATCGCTGGCGCTGGGCGAACCGGCGGCGGGCTTCACCCTCAACCATGTCGCCACCATCGCTGAACGTTTTGATACCGGGTTTCGTCTGTCGGGCCTGAAGCAGCACGTCATCGACGGCGCCGATGCCGACTGGTTTGCCATCCCCGCCCGGACCAGTGGCAGCGTCGCCGATCGGCATGGCATCTCGCTCTTCCTCGTCCACCGCGATGCACCGGGGCTGACGGTCGAGCGCTATCGCAGCATCGATCATCACCGCCACGCCCGGCTGCACCTCGATCAGGTCATCATCGGCCGCGCGGCGCTTGTCGGCGCGCCCGATGCGGCGCTGCCGGTCATCGAAGCCGCCGTTGACCGCGCCATCGTTGCGCACCTGGCCGAAGCGCTGGGATCGATGGAGGCGGTGGCGGCAATCGCGCTGGAATATATCAAGACCCGCGTGCAGTTCGGCAAACCGATCGGCAGTTTCCAGGCGCTGCAGCACCGCATGGTCGATATCAACATCGCCTGTGAGGAAGCGCGGTCGATGGTCTATTATGCCACCGCCAGCCTGGCCGCCGACCCCGCCATGCGCGGCCCGGCGGTGGCGGCGGCCAAGGCTCGCATCGGGCAATGCGGGCTTTACGCGGCGCGCCAGGCGATCCAGCTGCATGGCGGGCTGGGGGTCAGTGCCGAACTGATCGTCAGCCATCATCTCAAGCGCCAGATGATGCTCGATCAGGCCTATGGCAATGCGGCCTGGCAGCGCCAGCGCTTTGCGGAATTGTCGCGGCTGGCAGCGTGATGATGGACATCCAGACCCTGCTCGATGAAGCGGCGATCAAAAAGCTGCACATCCGCTATTGCCGCGGTGTCGACCGGCTGGACTGGGACCTCGTTCGGTCCTGCTATCATCCCGATGGCACCGATGATCATGGCAGCTACAAGGGCGGCATCGAAGGCTTCATCGCCTGGGCGGCGGCCGGTTTGCCGCGCTTTGAATCGACGACGCACTTCACCGGCAACCAGCTGGTCCAAGTCGATAGCGACAGCGCCTGGGCCGAACATTATGCCGTCGTCTTCCACCGCCGGCCCGCGGCGGCCGATGCGCCCGCCGCCGACCTGATCGCCAATGTCCGCTATGTTGACCATCTGGAGCGCCGCGATGGCGAATGGCGTATCACGAAGCGCGTGGTGCTGGCCGATTCGAACAAGGTCGATACGATCGAGGGCTTGTGGCTGGGCGACAATCTTCAGCCCAGTCGCCGCGATCGCAGCGATCCGTCCTATGCCGGGCTCAGCGCGGCGTGACCTCGGCGCGAATCCGGTCGGTCGCCCGCTGGTAGAGCGGCCCCAGGAATTCGGTAATCGGCGCCACAGGCCCCCTGACCCCGCCAAAGGTTGACCAGACAATCCGGGTTGCACCGTCCGGCAGCGCCGACAAGATGACCGTGCATTCATAGCTGGTGACGTCGGCGAACGGCATGTCCCCTTCGGGCAGTACTTCATAGCGATAGCGGCCGGTCGCCAAGTCGCATTCGAGCAGGCGTTCATGAATCGTCAGACCGCGCGATGATCCGACGATGCGGATCGCCCCGACGCCGCTGCCCGACACGGTGCAGCTGTCAATCGAGGCTGCCAGACGCTGCGGGTTGGCGAAATCGGTCAGCACCGCCCAGACATTGGCCATTGGCGCAGCGATCACGTCGTTCACCGCCGCGAGCTGCCTGATCTCAGTGTCCTGCCCCGTCACAACCATGGCTGCCTCCCTCGCCGCCAGCATAGGACGGCGCGGCGCAGCCCCCAAGTGCACGGGTCCGAGCCACGCCCTATTACGCATGAAATTGCGGCGCCTATGCCGCCAGATCGGCCAACGGCTGATCGACTTCGGCGAGCGCCGCCAGAAACTGGTCGCACGACCGGTCCCAACTGAACTGCGCGCCATAATCGGCGCAATCACGACGCCGGGCCGTCAACGCCCGCTGCATCGCCGCCGCCAAATCATCATCAACCGCCCCGACCAGCGCGCCGCCGCCATCCGGCCCGCACCCGTCCGGCCCCAATATGTCGAGCGGCCCCGGCACCGGATAGCCGGCGACCGGGGTGCCGCACGCCAACGCCTCGATGATCACCAGCCCGAACGTATCGGTACGGCTGGGGAAGACCAGCACATCGGCGCCGGCATAGGCCGAGGCCAGCGCCTCACCATGCAGGGCCCCCAGGAAATGCACCGCCGGAAACCGCGCCCGCAGATCGGCCAGCGCCGGGCCATCACCGACGACGATCTTGCTGCCCGGCCAATCGGCCTGCAAAAACGCCTCGATATTCTTTTCCACCGCCACCCGACCGACATGCAGCGCAATCGGTCCCGCCAGGCCGGCAAAGGCCGGATGCGCCGGCCGGTCCGGGGTGAACAGCTTCAGGTCAACGCCGCGCGTCCACGGCCGGGTCCGCGTCAGGCCATGCGCCGCCAGTTCGGCGGCAAGGCGCGGCGTCGCCACCAATATATGCTGCGCCGATCGGTGAAAACGTTCCAGCAGCCGCCAGAATGGCGCCGGCGGCAGGCCGGTGCGCGCCGCGACATAATCCGGAAAGCGCGTGTGAAAGCTGGTGGTGAAGGGCACGCCGCGCGCCACACACCAGCTCCGCGCCAGCCAGCCGAGCGGGCCTTCGGTGGCGATATGCACGGCATCGGGATCAAAGGCCGCGATCGTCGTCGCCACCCGCCGCCGCGTCGTCAGTGCCAGGCGAATTTCGGGATAGCTCGGCATCGGCACCGACAGGAAGCGATCCGGCGTGATGGTCTGCACCAGATGCCCACGCGCCGTGGCGATATCAGTGACGGTGGACAGGGTGCGGACAACGCCATTGACCTGCGGCATCCAGGCATCGCTGACCAGGGTGATGCGCATCAGGCCGGCGCCATGGTGGTGCTGCGACGCGGCGAAGCCATGGCTGCCAGCGCCGCCGTCCGCGCCGCCCAATCGAGGATTTCGATACGGCCGTCATGATGTTCGACCAGCGCCGTGCAGCTTTCCACCCAGTCGCCATCGTTCATGTAGAGGATGCCATCGAAATCGCGGATCTCGGCCGAATGGATATGGCCGCAGACGACGCCATCGACGCAGCGTTCACGGGCGGCATGGGCAACGACTTCCTCGAAGCGGGAAATAAACGCCACGGCGTTCTTCACCCGCTTCTTGATATGGGCCGAAATCGACCAATAGGGCAGGCCGAACCGCCGCCGCGCCTTGTTGAAATAGACGTTCAATTTCAGCAGGATAGAATAGCCAATATCGCCTAAAAACGCCAGCCAGCGGGTATAGAGCACCACCCCGTCAAATTCATCGCCGTGCAGCACCAGCAGCCGCCGGCCATCGACCATGGTGTGAATGGCCTCGGGGCATATCTCGACGCCGCCGAAGGCCAGCCCGGTATAATCCCGCGCCGCCTCGTCATGATTGCCGGGAATATAGATGACCCGTGTGCCCTTGTTGGCCAGCTTGAGCACCCGGCGCACGATGTCATTGTGACGCTGCGGCCAATACCAGCCGCGCTTCAAGCGCCAGCCATCGATGATGTCGCCGACCAGATACAGGGTTTCGGGTTTGATCGAATGCAGGAAGTCATGAAGCAATTCGGCGTTGCAGCCCGATGTGCCGAGGTGCGTATCGCTGATCCAGACGGTGCGGAATTTCAGCTTGCCGCGCGGCGTCAGCTCATCCTCATCCTGCCAGTGGCGCTTGCCGGGCACGGAGCGCGCCGGCGGTGGCGGCGGATCCCCGCCGTGCGCCCGCGCCTCGGGCTCCCATAAATCGCCTTCTGTCCCGATTTCCAACGGGAGACTTGCCATGCCCCGGCCTTCGCCCTGCCTCAGATGGGGAGTATCTATATCTTGTGTGTGACAATCGCGCGTCATCTACGGGTAGCAACACGAATTTTTATGTGATCTTTACGCCATGTCTGGCTTTTCCCCGGCGCGCCATGACGGGCGATCATGATCAAAGCTCAGCATTGCCATCACTGCCTGGGCCACAACCATGAATCTTGATCTGATATTGGGCGCGATCGTCAGCGCCATCATCCTTGTCTATCTGCTCGCCGTGCTGGCGCGCCCCGAACGTTTCTGAAAGGCGCTGACATGACTGTCGCTGGCTGGGGTCTGATCCTCGCTTACACGCTTGTTTTCATCGCGCTCGCCAAGCCGGCGGGTGTCTGGCTGTACCGCGTCTATACCGGCGAAAAAATGCCGCTCGCCGCCGTCATCGGCCCCGTCGAGCGCGGCTTTTACCGCCTCGCCGGCATCAACCCCAACCAGGAACAGGGCTGGAAGGCCTATGCCGCCAGCCTGATGCTGTTCAATGTGCTGGGCATCGTCCTTTTGTTCGCCATCCTGAAATTGCAAGGCGCCCTGCCCTTCAATCCCCAGGGCTTTGCCGGCGTCGAAACCCTGCTCGCCTTCAACACGGCAGTCAGCTTTGTCACCAATACCAATTGGCAGAATTACGGCGGTGAAAGCGCCATGTCGTATTTCTCGCAGATGGCGGGCTTTACCGTGCAGAATTTCGCCTCGGCCGCCACCGGCATCGCCGCCGCCTTTGCGCTGATCCGCGGTTTTGCCCGGCGTGAAACCAGCGGAATTGGCAATTTCTGGGCCGATCTGACGCGGATCACCCTTTATGTGCTGCTGCCGATCAGCATTGTCCTCGGGCTGTTCTTCGTCACCCAAGGCGTGCCGCAGACTTTGGGTGCCAATGTCACCGCGACGACGATCGAGGGCAAGCAGCAGATCATCGCCATGGGGCCGGTCGCTTCGCAGCTGGCCATCAAGCAGGCCGGCACCAACGGCGGCGGCTTCTTCAATGCCAATTCGGCGCATCCCTTTGAAAACCCGACGGCGCTGGCCAACTTTGTGCAATTACTGTCGATCTTCTTCATCGGCGCCGGGTTGACCTGGACCTTTGGCAAGGCGGTCGGCAAGACCCGCCAGGGCTGGGCGCTGCTCGCCGCGATGGTCGCGATCTTTATTGTCGGTGCGGCCGTCTGCTACACCGCCGAGGCTGGCGGCAACCCGCTGCAGCACGCCGCCGGCGTGGTGGGCGGCAATATGGAGGGCAAGGAAGTCCGCTTCGGCACCGCCGCCAGCGCGCTTTATGCCACCGCCACCACCGCCACCTCAACCGGCGCCGTCAACGCCATGCACGACAGTTTCACGCCGATCGGTGGCCTGGTGCCGCTGTTCAACATTCAATTGGGTGAACTGGTCATCGGCGGCACCGGGTCGGGGCTCTATGCCATCCTCATCTACGCCATCCTCGCGGTTTTCATCGCCGGGCTGATGGTCGGCCGCACGCCGGAGTATGTCGGCAAGAAGATCGAGGCGCGCGAGATGAAATTGTCGGTGATCGCCATATTGGTGCCGCCGATGCTGATCCTGGGCCTGGCCGCCATCGCCACCGTTACCACGGCGGGCCTCGCCGGGCCGCTGGCCAAGGGTCCGCATGGTTTCAGCGAGATCCTTTATGCCTTCACCAGCGCCGCCGGCAACAATGGCAGCGCCTTTGGCGGCCTGTCGGGCAACACGCCCTTCTATAACGTCCTGCTCGCCATCGCGATGTTCGTCGGCCGCTTCGGCGTGCTGCTGCCGGCGCTGGCGATTGCCGGCGGGCTGGCGGTGAAGCGCCCGGTGCCCTTTGGCGCCGGGTCCTTCCCGACCACCGGCGCGCTGTGGGTGGGCCTGCTGATTTCCGTCATCATCATTGTTGGCGGCCTGACCTTCCTGCCCAGCCTGGCGCTGGGGCCGATCGCCGACCAGTTCCAGGTCGCCGCCGGCAAGACCTTTTGAGGAATCGTTCGATGTCCAACGTCCCCGCCTCGCTGTTCACCGGCCCCCTGATGGGCACGGCCGTGAAGGACAGTTTTATCAAGCTCGACCCGCGCACGCTGGCCAAGAACCCGGTGATGTTCACCGTCGCGCTGGTCGCTGCCCTGTCCACCATATTGTGGGTCAAGGGCCTCGCCACCGGCACCGGGCAACCAGGCTTTGAAGGCCAATTGGTGTTCTGGCTGTGGCTGACGGTGATCTTCGGCAATTTCGCCGAAAGCCTCGCCGAAGGCCGCGGCAAGGCCCAGGCCGCCAGCCTGCGCGCCACCAAGGCCGATCTGGTCGCCAAGCGGCTGGCCGGCCCCGATGGTGCCCTGGCCCGCGCCTGGAGCAATGTGCCGGCCAGCCAGTTGCAGGTCGGCGACCTGGTCCAGGTCGAAACCGGCGATCTGATCCCGGCCGATGGCGAAGTCGTCGCCGGCGTCGCCAGCGTCAACGAAGCCGCCATTACCGGCGAAAGCGCCCCTGTCATCCGTGAAGCCGGCGGTGACCGGTCGGCGGTGACGGCGGGCACGCGGGTGATTTCGGACAGCATCACCGTGCGCGTTACCGCCGCCGCCGGCCAGGGCTTTCTGGATCGCATGATCGCGCTGGTGGAAGGTGCCAGCCGGCAGAAGACACCGAATGAAATCGCGCTGACCATTTTGCTCGCCGGGCTGACGCTCATATTCCTGATCGCCGTGGCCTCGCTGCCCAGCTTTGCCGCCTATGCCGGCGGCGGCATCGCCGTGCCGGTGCTGGTGGCGCTGTTCGTGACGCTGATCCCCACGACAATCTCCGCGCTGCTCTCGGCCATCGGCATTGCCGGCATGGACCGGCTGGTGCGCTTCAACGTGCTGGCCAAATCGGGCCGCGCGGTGGAAGCCGCCGGCGACATCGATACGCTGCTGCTCGACAAGACCGGCACCATCACGCTGGGCGATCGCCAGGCGACGGCCTTCCTGCCGGTGCCGGGGGTTTCCGAAGGCGAATTGCTCGCTGCCGCCCGCCTCGCCAGCCTGGCCGATGAAACGCCGGAAGGCCGTTCGATCGTCGTGCTCGCCGGTGGTGGTGATCCGCTGCCCGCCGGGGCGCAGCCCATCGCCTTCACCGCACAGACCCGCGTGTCGGGGGTGCTGATCGGTGAGCGCGAAGTCGTCAAGGGCGCCGTTGATGCCGTGCTGAAACGACTGGGCGACCGTGCCGATGCCGGGACGGCTGCCGCGCTGCGCCGGATATCCGACGATATCGCCCGCGCCGGCGCCACGCCGCTGGCGGTGGCCGATGGTGCCCGGCTGCTCGGCGTCGTCCAGTTGAAGGACATCGTCAAGGCCGGCATCCGCGCCCGCTTTGGTGAACTGCGCCGCATGGGTATCCGCACGGTTATGATCACCGGCGACAACCCGCTGACCGCCGCCAGCATCGCCGCCGAAAGCGGTGTCGATGATTTCCTCGCCGAAGCGACGCCCGAGGACAAATTGGCGCTGATCCGCAAGGAACAGGCTGGCGGCAAGCTTGTCGCCATGTGCGGTGATGGCACCAATGACGCGCCGGCGCTGGCCCAGTCCGACGTCGGGGTCGCCATGAACACCGGCACCCAGGCGGCGCGTGAGGCCGGCAACATGGTCGATCTCGACAGCGATCCCACCAAGCTGATCGAGATCGTCGGCCTGGGCAAACAGTTGCTGATGACGCGCGGCGCGCTGACGACCTTTTCGATCGCCAATGATGTCGCCAAATATTTCGCCATCCTGCCGGCGATCTTCATCGTGCTCTATCCGGCGCTGGGCGCGCTCAACGTCATGGGGCTGCACAGTCCCGAAAGCGCCATATTGTCAGCGATCATCTTCAACGCGCTGATCATCCCGGCGCTGGTGCCGCTGGCGCTGAAGGGGGTGCGTTACCGTCCGGCCCCGGCTGGTGACCTGCTGGCCCGCAACCTCGCCGTTTATGGCCTGGGCGGACTGGTGGCACCGTTCATCGGCATCAAGATCATCGATATGGCCGTCACCGGCCTCCACCTCGCCTGAGGATTGCACCCATGCTCACTGACCTGCGTTCCGCCCTGCGGCCCTCCCTCGCCCTGCTGGCCGCTTTCACCCTGTTGCTTGGCCTGGCCTATCCTCTGGCGATGACCGGCATCGCGCAAGGCCTGCTGCCGGCCAAGGCCAATGGCAGCCTGATCACCGAAAACGGCACGATCATCGGCTCCGCGCTGATCGGCCAGGACTTCAGCGCGGCGGGCTATTTCCACCCGCGCCCGTCCGCCGCCGGCAAGGGCTATGACGGCACCTCGTCATCAGGCTCAAATCTGGGGCCGGGGTCGAAGGACCTGGCCGACCGCATCGCCAAGTCGGTTGCCGATTTGCGCAAGGACGGCGTCAAGGGCGAAATCCCCGTTGACCTGGTGACCACCTCGGGCTCCGGCCTCGATCCCGATATCAGCCCCGAAGCCGCCCGGTTGCAGGTGCCGCGCGTCGCCAAGGCACGCGGGCTTGACCCCGCAGAAGCCGCCGCGCTCGTCGAAGCGCAGGTGCAGCCGCCGCTGCTTGGCATGCTGGGGGAACCCCGCGTCAATGTGCTGGCGATTAATCGCGAACTGGCAAGGATTTCAGCGCCGAAAGCTGCTAAACCGCCGGCGTGACCGACGATCGCCCCTCGCCCGAACTGTTGCTGCGCGCCGCCCGGCGGGAAAGCCGCGGCCGGTTGAAGATCCTGCTCGGCGCCGCCCCCGGCGTCGGCAAGACCTTCGAAATGCTGCGCGAAGGTGCCGAACTTGCGGCTGCCGGGCGCGACGTGGTCATCGGCATCGTCGAAACCCATGGCCGCGCCGATACCCAGGCGCTGGTGGCGCCGTTCGAAATCCTGCCGCGCCGCCAGATCAGCCATGGTCCGCATGTGCTGACCGAGCTCGATATTGACGCGCTGCTGGCGCGCAAGCCGCAGGTGGCCCTGGTCGATGAACTGGCGCACTCCAATGCGCCGGGCAGCCGCCACCCGAAGCGCTGGCAGGATATCGAGGAGTTGCGCGACGCCGGCATCGATGTGCTGACCACCGTCAACGTCCAGCATGTCGAAAGCCTCAACGATATCGTCGCCAGCTTCACCCAGGTGCGGGTGCGTGAAACCGTTCCCGATGCCGTGCTCGATGATGCCGAGCTGGAACTCGTTGATCTGCCCCCCGACGAACTGATCGAGCGGTTGAAAGCCGGCAAAATCTATATTCCCGATGAAGCCAGCCGGGCGCTGGGGCATTTCTTTTCCAAATCCAACCTGTCGGCACTGCGCGAAATGGCGCTGCGCCGTGCCGCCGCCACGGTCGATCGCCAGATGCTCGATCATGTCCGCAGCATCGGCGCCGCCGGGCAATGGGCTGCCGGCGACCGCATCGTCGTCGCCATCGGCGATCAGCCCGGCGCCGACACGCTGGTGCGCACTGCCAAGCGGCTCGCCGACGCGCTCGATGCGCCTTGGACGGCGCTGGTCGTCGAAACCCCGCGCGATGCCAGCCTGTCGGTGGCGGCGCGGGACCGGGTGGCGGCGGCGCTGAAGCTGGCGGGAACGCTGGGCGGCACCATCGCCGTCGTGCCCGCCGCCAGCGTCATCTCGGGCCTGATCGGCTATCTGCGCGAAGCCAGGGCGACAACGCTGGTGATCGGCAAGACCACGCGGTCCTGGTGGTTCGAAGTCCGCCACCGCTCAGTCGTCGATACGCTGGTGCGCGATCTTGCCGATATCGCCGTCCATGTCGTGCCCACCCATGCCGTCGCCGCACCCGATCCGCGCGGCCCGCCTTCGCCCTGGCCCTGGGCCGCCACTGGCATCGCGCTGGCCATGGTTGCCGCCACCACCCTACTGGCGCGGCTGCTGCTGCCGCTGGTTGGCGTCAACAGCGTCGATCTTCTCTATCTCGTGCCCGTCGTCGCCGCCGCCACGCTTTATGGCCTGCGCTCGTCACTGATCGCCAGCCTGGCCGCCGCGCTGGCCTATAATTTCTTCTTCCTGCCGCCGCTTTACACCTTCACCATCGCCGATCCGCAGAATGTGGTGACGCTGCTGGTGCTGATGGGCGTTGCCACCACCGCCTCGCAACTGGCGGGCCGGTTGAAGCGCGAGGCCAATGTCGGCGCCCGCGCCGCGCATGAAAATGCCGCGCTCGCCGCCTTTGGCCAGCGCCTTGCCGCCATGGCTGATGAAACCGGCACCGCCACCGCCGTCTGCGATGAAGTGGCGCGGCTGCTTGGGGTGCAGACAGTATTGCTCGCCCGCCGCGACGGCCGGCTGAGCATCGTCGCCGCCAGCCCGGCCGGCCCGGTGCTCAGCCCCATCGACATTGCGGCGGCCGAATGGGCCCAGGACCGCGGCGAAGCCGCCGGTGCCGACACGGCGACGCTGACGGCGAGCGAGTGGCAGTTCCAGCCCTTGGTGACGGCGCTCGGCGTGCTCGCTATCCTTGGCGTCGCCCGGCCCGATCACCGCGACCCCATCCCCGGTGACCGGCGGCTGCTGTTCACCACGCTGATCGGCCAGGCGGCGCTGGCGCATGAACGCATCCGGCTGGAGGCCGATGCCCGCGAGCTCGGCGCCATGAAACAACGCGACGAACTGCGCGTCACCCTGCTTGCCTCGATCGGCCATGATCTCAAGACACCGCTGACCTCGGTGGTGGCTGCCGCCGAAGCGCTCGCGGCCGAAGGCGGCGGCGCCAATGCGGCGACGCTGAAGTCCGAAGCCCGCCGCCTGCGCCGCGTGTTCGATGATCTCGTTGAAATGACCAGGCTCGACAGCGGCGCCGTGCCGGTGAAGACCGAGGCCACCGATCTGGTTGATGCCATCGGCGGCGCGGTGCATGACCTGAAGATCGATCTCCTCCACCACCGTCTTGTACTCGATGTGCCGCCGTCGCTGCCGCTGGTCGAAGCCGATCCGCGCTTGCTCCACCACATCCTCATCAACCTCATCGGCAATGCCGCCAAATTCGCGCCGGAAGCCAGCGCGATCACCATCGCCGGGCGCCGCACCGCCGCCGGTGTCACCTTGTCGGTGCTGGATCATGGCCCCGGCCTGCCGCCGGGGCGCGAGGCGACCCTGTTCGATCGTTTCGCCCGCGTCGAAGGCGATGATCGCAGCGGCGGCACCGGCCTGGGCCTCGCCATCGTCAAAGGCTTTGCCCAGGCGATGGGGTTGGCCGCCACCGCCGCCAACCGCAGCGATGGCCCCGGCGCCATGTTCAGCCTGGCCTGGCCCGAAGCCCTGGTCCGCCGCAGCAGCAGCGCCGGCGCATGACCGAGCCGGTGCTGATCATCGATGATGAACCCGCCATCCGCCGGCTGGTGCGCGCCGCGCTGGAACGCGCCGGGCACAAGGTCGCCGATGCCGGCACCGCCGCCGATGGCCTGGCGCTGGCGCGGCGCACAGGGTGCGAGCTGGTGCTGCTCGATCTCGGGCTGCCCGACCGCGACGGGCTGGAGCTGATACCGCTGCTGAAGCAGCTCGATCGCGGCGTCATCGTGCTGACCGCCCGTGACGTCACCGCCGAAAAGGTTGCGGCGCTGGATCTCGGCGCCGATGATTATGTGGTCAAGCCCTTTGACAGCGAGGAACTGCTCGCCCGCGTCCGCGCCGCGCTGCGCCGCCGCGGCACCAGCGCCGGCAGCATCGTCAACACCGGCGGAATCAGCATCGACAGCCTGCGCCACGAAGTCCGCCGCGACGGCGTGGTGGTGGCGCTCACCCGCAAGGAATTCGCGCTGCTCGCCGAACTCGCCCGCCATCCCGGCCGTGTCATCACCCATGCGCAACTGCTGCGCGCCGTCTGGGGCGACGCCCATGCCGAAGATGTCGAATATCTGCGCGTCACAGTGCGCAGCCTGCGCCGCAAACTGGAGACCGATCCGGCGGCGCCGACGCTGATCCGGAATGAGCCGGGGGTTGGCTATCGGTTGATGGATTGAATCTGCCTTGTCATCCCGGGTCAAGCCCGGAATGACGGTTCAATCAAAATGAGCCCCGCTAAACCAGCCGGCTCTGCCGCATCGCCGCCGCAATGAAACCCTTGAACAAAGGGTGCGGATCGAACGGCTTGCTTTTCAATTCGGGGTGGAACTGCACGCCGACGAACCAGGAATGATCCGGTCGTTCGACAATCTCGGGCAGCAGGCCGTCGGGCGACATGCCGGTGAACAACAGCCCGGATGCTTCCAGGCGGTCGCGGTAATGGACATTGACTTCATAGCGGTGACGGTGCCGCTCGCTGATCGTGCTGGCGCCATAATGGGCGGCGGCGACGCTGTTGCCGGCCAGCCGCGCTTCATAGGCGCCCAGCCGCATGGTGCCGCCCAGATCGCCGCCCTCGGACCGCGTCTGCAACCCGGCGGCGCTCATCCATTCGGTGATCATGCCGACAACCGGCTCGGCGGTCGGCCCGAATTCGGTGGTGCCGGCCGCGGCGACCCCGGCCTGGTTGCGCGCCGCCTCGATGCAGGCCATCTGCATGCCAAGACAGATGCCGAAGAACGGCACGTCGCGTTCGCGGGCAAAGCGCACGCTGGCGATCTTGCCTTCCGACCCGCGCTCGCCAAAACCACCCGGGACCAATATGCCGTGCATCGGTTCCAGCCGCGCCGCGATATCGTCGTTTTCAAATTCCTCGGCATCAAGCCAGCGGATGTTGACCTTGACGCGGTTGGCGATGCCGCCATGCACCAGCGCTTCGGTCAATGACTTATAGGCGTCCTTCATGCCGGTATATTTGCCGACAACGCCGATGGTGACTTCGCCTTCGGGGTTGTGCAGCGCAGCCGAAATCCCCGTCCAGCGCGCCAGGTTCGGCGCCGGCGCATCATGGATGCCGAACGCCGCGAGCACCTGATCGTCCAGCCCCTCGGCATGATATTGCAGCGGCACGTCATAGATGCTCGGTGCATCGAGTGCGGCGATGACGGCTTCCTTGGCGACATTGCAGAACAGCGCGATCTTGGCGCGGTCACTATCGGGCAGCGGATGTTCGGACCGGCAGACCAGAACATGCGGCTGGATGCCGATGCCGCGCAGTTCGGCAACGCTGTGCTGGGTCGGCTTGGTCTTCAATTCGCCCGCCGCCGCCAGATAGGGCACCAAGGTGCAATGGATATAGACGGCATTGGCGCGGCCGACATCGGCGCTCAATTGCCGGATCGCCTCGAGGAACGGCAGCGATTCGATATCGCCGACGGTGCCGCCGATTTCGCACAGCACGAAATCCAGCCCTTCGGTTTCGGCGCGGGCGAAATGCTTGATGGCATCGGTGACATGCGGGATGACCTGGACGGTGGCGCCCAGGAAATCGCCGCGGCGTTCCTTGGTGATGATGTCCTGATAGACCCGGCCCGAGGTGATATTGTCCGATTGCCGCGAGGCAACGCCGGTGAAACGTTCATAATGGCCAAGATCGAGATCGGTCTCCGCCCCGTCATCGGTCACATAGACCTCGCCGTGCTGATAGGGCGACATCGTGCCCGGATCGACGTTGAGATAGGGATCGAATTTGCGGATGCGGACCTTGTAGCCACGCGCCTGAAGGAGAGCGGCGAGCGCGGCGGCCATCAGGCCCTTGCCAAGCGAAGAGACCACGCCGCCGGTGATGAAAATGAACCGGGTCATGGGAGAAAAGCCATAGCCCGGTTCAGTTGGATTGCGCCAGAGGGCGCGCATCATCTTTGTGTGGATAAACCTATTTGACGCCGATGAACGGCAGCGGCGCATTGCCGCCTGTATATGTCGGCAACTGGCCGTTCCACTTTTCAACGGCGCGCAGCGTGACGATTTCAGGGTTGGTGCGGATCGCCTGTGCCTCCACCGTCATTGCTCTCGCATCGCCTTCGGCGCGCGCCACCCGCGCTTCGGCATTGGCGCGAGCCGTGGCGACATTCGCTGCCGCCGCCAGCGCCGCCTGTTCATTGGCGATTTTGGCGTTGATCTGCGCCAGCACGGCATCGGGAACGATGATATTGCCGGCCCAGTAGAGCTGTTCGACCTGCAGGCCGACGGGGGTGAAATAGCGCTGCACATCGGCCAGCGCCGCATTGACCAGCGCTGCCTTTTGCGGGCCATAGATTTCCTCAACCCCCAATCGCGAGGCGCGCTCGACGATGGCGTTGCGGATGGCATTGCGCAGCGGGCCGGCGATGATGGCGTCCATATCGGCACGATACCGCTGGAACAGGATGGGCGCGCGCAGCGGATCGACATGATAGGCAACGGCGATATCGGCGTGCAGCCCCAGGCCATTCTTGTCCTGAAAGTTGAAGCTTTCGTCGATATCATTCTGTTCGTGGATCGATGACGTCCACGTATAGGTGCGGGTAAACACCGGATATTCGTAGATATTCACGCCGGGAGGCGCGAAATACCAGCCCACCGGCAAAGCGCGCGAGACGACACCGGCATCGGAACCGATATTGTTGACGCGGATACCGACATAGCCGGGCAGGACGCGGAAGAACGCCTGTTGCAGAAAGGCGGCGGACAGCGCCAGCAGCAGAACAGCGCCGATTGCCCAGACGATCCGGGTGCGGCGGGGGCGATACCGGTCAAGGGTATCGCCATCAGTATAACTCATTGTCGTGATCCTTTGGATCGAACAGCCGGCCCAGCCTGATACCGCCCCAGGCCAGGCCCGAGGGAACGCCCAGATAAAGCAACAGCGCGAGCATGGCGGCATCGTCGCGATGGGCGTTAAGCAAATGCGGGCCGACAAACAGCAGCAGCCACGCTGCGCCTGTCACCGCCACAATGGCGATAACGACAGCGACGAAGCGATGGTCATCGGTATGCATTTTGCCCAGGCTCAAAATACGCCGTTCCGGGGGCACAATCATCACCAATCGGCGCATGACTATCATACGGCGGCGACATGACGATGATCAGCCGGGCGGCATGGTCCACAGGCCAACCCGCGCTGGCCCCGGCGCCGGCCAGCGTTGCCGGCGCAGCAGCGTTTCCCCCAGCGCCGCCGCCACCGCCTGCAATTTCTGCGGCTTGGTCGTGCTCATCCGGGTATCGAGCCCCTCTGGCCCGGCATCGCGCACCTTGCGGCCGATGCCGCCATAGATGCGTGCCGCCGCCAGCACCGCCCAGGCCGCCCGCCACGACAGCGCCGGGGTGCCGAAACGCGCCGATGCTTCATATTCCTCGGCGGCATTGACCAACCGCGTCACCAGCCGTGACAATTGCCGGCGATTGGGCGGAAAGGCGAAGCTGCGCGGCTCCAGATTGACGCTGGCCAGCCAGTCATCGGGAATATAGCGCCGGCCATTGGCGGCATCCTCCATCACGTCGCGAGCAATATTGTTGAGCTGAAACGCCATGCCGAGATCGCAGGCACGATCGAGCGTGGCGCGGTCATCGGGCGCCACCCCCATGACGATGGCCATCATCACGCCGACACAGCCGGCGACATGATAGCAATAGGCCAAAGTATCATCGAAGGTCAGGAACGCCCGTTCCTCCATGTCGATACGGAAACCATGCACCAGATCACGCGGATACCGCGCCGGCATGCCGGTTTCGCGCACCACCTGCGCCAGCGCTTCATAGGCCGGGTCCCCCGTCGGCTGCGCGGCCAGCGCCCTCTCGGTCAGGCGCTCAACCTCGGCGAGGCGCTCGGCGGGCGGGCGCCTGTCGTCATTACGGCCCTGCCCCAATATCTGGCCATCGATCACATCATCAGTATGCCGGCACCAGGCATAAAGCAGCATCGCGCGGTCACGGGTGACGGGATCGAACAATTGCGACGCCATCGCAAAGCTTTTGGAACCGCGGGCGATGGCGGCCTGGGCATGGCGGAGGACGTCGGTCATGCCACCCCTCTCCACCGCGGCAACCAAGGGGTCAAGCGCAAGCTGCCGCCGGCGAAATCCCGGGGGCCGGCGTGAACGTCAGGCGGCAGCCCGGCCCGGCACGCCGTTGACCACCGAAGCGGGGATGCCGAAATCCCGGGCAATCTCGCGCACGGTCATCTTGGCCGACATCATCACCGATGGCGTGCCGCCACCGGGCTGGGTGCTCTGGCCCACCAGATAGAGGTTCGACACGTCCTCGCTGCGGTTATGCGGCCGGAAAAACGCCGTCTGGGTCAGCACCGGCTCGACCCCAAAACCATTGCCAAGATAGGAACCCAGCGTCTGTTCGAAGTAATCTGGCGTCACAAAGCTTTGATAAACCAGCCGTTCCTTCAGATTTGGGATATAGCCGCGCTCTTCCAGGAAGGTCAGCACGACATCCTTGAAGCCTTCGCCGATCTTGCTCCAATCCAGGTCGCTCTGGTTGTTGGGCACCGGGATCAGCGTGTAGGCCGCATGATGGCCTTCCGGCGCCAGGCTGGGGTCAGTCAGCGTCGGGATATGCAGATATTGCGAAAAGTCCGGCCCCAATATCTTGCGCTCGAAAATATCGGTCAGCAGTTCCTCGTAACGCGGCCCCAGGATGATGTTGTGGTGCTGCAAATCCGGGTCGCCCTCGGCTTTCTTGTAGCCGAAATAGATCACCATCAGCGACATCGACTGCTTGCGGAATTTCACCACAAAATCGCGGTTGATCCGGCGATGTGCCTTGTGGATCAGCCGCATATAGGTCGTGGCATAATCGGCGTTGGAAACCACCACGTCCGCCGCAATCACCTCGCCCGATGTCAGCGTCACGCCCGTCGCCACGCGCTTGCCGCCGCGCTTGACCACATCGATCGAGGCGACCTTGGCGTTCAGTTGCAGAACCCCGCCCATTTCCTCCAGCTTGCGCACCATCGCCGACACCAGGGCGCCGGTACCGCCGCGCGCGAAATGGATCCCCCAGGTCTTTTCAACAAAGTGGATCATCGCATAGATCGCCGGCACCTTCATCGGGTTGCCGCCGACCAGCAGGGGTTCAAAGCTGAACACCTGCCGCATCTTGTCCGATTTGAAATATTTCTTGATCAGCGAAAACAGCGGCTGCACCGCGCCCAGCTTCAACAGGTCGGGGACCACACCCAGCATCTGGCCGACATTGCCGAAATAGGTGTAGCCGAGTTCGAGGAAGCCGCGGTTGAAGATCGCCCGCGCCGCTTCGTGAAAATCCTCATAGCCCTGCAAATCCTCGGGCGCCAACCGGGCGATCTGCGCCCGCACCCGCACCGGATCGGCATCATAATCAAAGAACGTCCCGTCATCGAAATAGATGCGGTAAAACGGCAGGATCGGAATGATCTCCACATAGCGGCTGGTGTTCGGCCCGCCACTGATCCCGGACAAGATCCGCTTGTCGTCGCCCAGCACATGCGCCGGGAAATCCGGCTCGCCCAGCATCGCCTGGTCCTGCTCCAGCGAAAACAGCTCTTCGATCAGGTGCGGCACGGTCAGCACCGTCGGCCCCATGTCAAAGGTGAAGCCTTCCGCCCGCCTGACATAGGCCCGGCCACCGGGGGAATCGAGCGCCTCGACGATGCGGGTATCAAAGCCCAGGCTCTGCAAGCGCATGGCACAGGCGATGCCACCAATGCCGGCGCCAATCACTATGGCGGTTTTTCGCTGCTGTTTCATGACGCCGCCGTTACGCGGTTCGCCGGAGGACTTCAAAGCCGAATGTGTCGCAGGATCGGCCGCCGTCGTCACGCTCTGCCCAATTCATATTTCAACAATGTCGTCATCGCGCGCAGCACCGGGATCGGTGGCTTGCCGCTCAAGATCTGCATCCAGTCGCGCAATTCCGGCCTTGCGGCATAGAAGCGCCCGACCAGCGCCTCGTCATGCTCATAGAAGCGTTCCAGAACACGATAGCGCTCATCGGGCAAGGCGGCGAGAAACAACATGCGGTTGAGCAGCCGGTACATGCCGCGCGCCTTCCAGGCACTGACACTATGGTCACGGACGGCGCGATAGATTGTCGCGGCATCGAGCACCGGCAACCCGGCCACGAGATCGGCGATCGCCACCGCATCGGGGAAACTATAGCCCGTCACCGGGTGGAACATGCCGGCGCGCAGGCCCACCCGCGGCACACCCGCCTCACCCTCGTCCCAGAACGCCTGGATATTGCCGCCGATGCCGAGCGGCAGAATGCCATGTTCCTCGCGGATGATCTTGGTGATCGTCCAGCCCTGCGACACGGCATAATCGGCGAGATGGCTGCGCAGCAGATCGGGCGACAGGTCGCTGCCATCACTGTAATAGGTATCCTCGATCAGCACATGCCGCGGGCCGAACGGCAGCGTGTAGACAAAACGATAGCCATCCCGCTGCGGCACCGTCGCGTCCATGATCACCGGGCCGGTCAGCCCATGCGGCTCGGCCAGTTCGATCTCCTGCCCCAGGAATTTCTGCCACCTGAGGTCGAGCGCCTTGGTCGGCCCCTGGCCGCGGCCATCGATCACCGCCGCCGCCGTCAGCATGCGCTGGTCGGCCAAGGTCACGCTTGTCGGGCTCAGCGCCACCACCGGCATGCCGGTAAGGATGTGCCCCGGCGGCAAGGCCCCGGTAACAGCGGCCGCGAGCAATTCCGACGTGCAACTGCCATAACCCGCCGCCAGGGTGCGGCTGTGCGCCGGAAACCGCACCGCATATTCGTCCCAGCGATACTGGAACAACGGCGCCGTCCAGTCGCGCTGGGCGGCGGTCAGATCATTGGTGAACGACGACCAGGTGTGGTTGCCGCCCAGCACCGGCCCGGCCTCGATGATCGCCACCCGCACCTCGGGGCGCAACTGGGCCAGGCGCAAGGCAATAAGGCCATTGGCGAGGCCGCCGCCGGCAAGGATGATATCAAAGTCCACGCCGCCGTCATAAGCGGGCTTTCAGGCCAGCGAAAGCCCGACACTTTGTCTCGCCTTATTGCTGGGCCGCCCCGTTGCTCCGCCCGGCAAATTTGCGTATCAATGCTCCGCATACAGGAGATCACGCATGAATGCTCACAGCAAGGCCCAGGCCTTCATCCCCGCCGATCTGCCCGAACCGACATTCGCCGATCTGGCGCACCTGCCCGGCATGACGCCGGCGCGCATCCCGGTGCTGCGCACCATCAAATTCCTTCAGGACCCGCTGGGCCGCAGCCACCAGATGCATGATGATTATGGCCGGGTGTTCCGCCGCCAGGATTTCGGCGGCTGGGGCGTGTCGATGATCGGCCCGGAAGCCAATGAACTGGTGCTGTTCAACAAGGACAAGATTTTCTCGTCCTCGCTCGGCTGGAATCCTGTCCTCGAAAACCTGTTCCCGCATGGCCTGATGCTGATGGATTTCGATGAACATCGCATCCACCGCAAGGCCCTGTCGGTCGCCTTCAAGACCGAACCGATGCAGCATTATCTCGGCGAGCTGAACGGCGGTATCGCGCGCGGCATCGCCGCCTGGCCGAACGAGCCGGAATTCAAATTCTACCCTGCCATCAAGGCCTTGACGCTGGATCTTGCCGCGGCATCTTTCCTCGGCGTGCCCTGGGGCCCGGATGCCAAGAAGATCAACAAGGCCTTTGTCGATATGGTGCTGGCCTCGGTCGCCGTGGTCCGCAAACCGCTGCCGCTCACCGCCATGCGGCGCGGCGTCAAGGGCCGTGAATTCATGTGCGAATTCTTCGGCCGCGAAATCCCCAAGCGCCTCGGCCAGGCCGGCGACGACATCTTCACCCAGATCTGCAACACCACCGATGATGAAGGCGTGCCGCTCAGCGACCAGGCCATCATCGATCACATGAACTTCCTGATGATGGCGGCGCATGACACGACGACCTCATCGATCAGCTCGACGGTGCATTTTCTCGGCCAATATCCCGAATGGCAGGACAAGGTGCGCGCCGAAATCCTGGCGATAAAGGCGAGGACCGGCGGCGAACTGACCTATGCGGCGCTCGCCGAGATGGAAACGCTGGAAATGGTCTTCAAGGAATCGCTGCGGCTGATCCCGCCGGTGCCGTCCATGCCGCGCCGGGCGCTCAAGTCATTCGTTTTCATGAATCATGTCATCCCGGCCGGCAGCCACGTCGGCATCAACCCGATGCTGACCCACCGCCTGCCCGATGTCTGGCCCGATCCGGAACGTTTCGATCCGCTGCGCTTCACCCCCGAAAACTCCAAGGGCCGGCACAAATATGCCTGGGTGCCGTTCGGCGGCGGTGGCCATATGTGCCTGGGGCTGCACTTTGCCTATATGCAGGTCAAATCCTTCTTCTTCCATTTGCTCGCCGAAAACCGCATCGTGCTGTCGGATTCGTATCGCGGCGAATTCAACATGTTCCCGATCCCCAAACCCAAGGATGGCCTGCCCTTGCGAATCGAGGTAATCTGAGATGGCGGCTGCAACAAGGCGCTGGCCGCGCCGCCTCGGCATCGGGCTTGGCGTTATCCTTCTCGTCATCGCCGGGCTGTTCATCGTCTTTCAGGTGCCCGATATCCCGGTGGCGCAGCTCCGCGCCAAATATGGCAGCGCGGCGTCGCACTATGTCGAGGTCGCTCCCGGCACGGTCATCCATATGCGCGACGAAGGGCCAAAGGACGGCTTCCCGATCGTGCTGCTGCACGGCTCCAATGCCTCGCTCAACACCTGGGAGCCCTGGGTCGCGCGGCTGACGCCAAAATACCGCGTCATCAGCTTCGATTTCCCGGCGCATGGCCTGTCCGGCCCGGTGCCGTCGCGCGATTATTCCAGCGCCGCCTATGTCGGTATCACCGAAAAGATCGTCGATCGGCTGGGCCTCACGCGCTTTGCCATCGCTGGCAATTCGATGGGCGGCGGTATCGCCTGGCATTATGCTGCGGCGCATCCGGACAAGGTCGCGGCGCTGATCCTGGTGGACAGCGTCGGCCAGCCCGAGCCTGGCAATTCGTCGCCGCCGATCGGTTTTCGCATCGCGCGGATTCCGGTGCTGCGCGATCTGCTCGCCTCGGTATTGCCGCGCAGCATGATCGAACAATCGCTGCACCAGACGGTCAGCGTGCAGAGCATGGTCACCCCGGCCATGGTCGATCGCTATTGGGAATTGCTGCGCTACCCCGGCAATCGCGCCGCCACAATGGATCGGTTTGCCGGCTATCACCGCCAGGATGATACGGCGCTGCTGAAAACCATCACCGCGCCAACGCTGATCGTCTGGGGCCGCGATGACCGGTTGATCCCGGTCACATGCGTCGCCTGGTTCCAGCAGCAATTGCCCGGCGCCAAGGCGGTCATCCTCGATCATGTCGGCCATCTGCCGATGGAGGAAGCCCCGGACCAGTCGCTGGCGCCGGTGCTGGACCTGCTGGCGACGGTGGCCCCGGCGCGCTGATCCTTCAGGCTATTTGACCGACGCCCCCGCCCTGCCCTATCGATTGGGCTGTTGCCAGTGTTAGCCTGAGGTTGATGAGCCACGAAATCGCCACCGCCGCCGACCGTATCGAGGCCGCGCTGGCCCGGATCAGCACAGGGCTGGCCGCGCGGGCGGCAGCCCTTGCGGCACGCGAAGCCGAACTAAACGCCCGCGAAGCCGAATTCGCGGCGCGAATGGCACGCAGCCAGCGGATCGAAGCCGCCGCCGCCGAGGCGCTGGCGGCGCTGGATGCGATCATCGGCGATGGTTAGGCCAGCGATGACACGCGGCCAAAACACTCCCGTCATCCCAGCGAAGGCTGGGATGACGGGGAAAAAGCGCGCTCCCGCCACCCGAAAGGCCCCGCCATGGCACAAGTGATCGTTGAAATCGGCGGCCGCAACTATCCGCTGTCGTGCCGCGATGGTGAAGAAGCGCATCTCCAGACACTGGCCCGCGATATCGCCGCCCGCGCCGAAAAACTCACCGCCGGACTCGGCGCGATGAGCGAGGCGCGCCTGCTGTTGATGGCGGCGCTGATGATCGCCGACGAACTCCATGACGTCCGCGCCGGCAAGATCGTCCCGATGGCGTGCGACGCCGGCGAGGACGCCCGCCTGGCAAGGCTGGCCGACCAGGCCGAAGCACTGGCGACGGCGCTGGCGGGGTAGAACGCCCTTCAAACGCCGGTTGAGCTTCCCCGCCGCCGCGCCTATATTGGCCCCAGGCGGGTACTGCCCGGTACGAGCATCGAGCATCCCTGAGGCGATTCACTATCCTAGGGGGCTGGCCCTGGGCGGATCCTGGTCCGTCCTATCTGGCTCCCACCTGACGTAAACGGCGTCAGAGGATCCTCTCGCAACGGCCCATGGTGGTCCCGCCGACATTTTCCCCGATCAGGTGCGCGTGTCCGACGAAACCAAGCCGGCGCTGCGCCGCCATTTCCGCCGCGAACGCCAGGCCTTTGTCGCCGACTTGCCAGATGGTGAGCGGAGTCGACTCGAACAGGCGCTGGCGGCGCAATTGCTGCCAGCCCTTGCCGACGCCGCGGTCATCGCCAGCTATGCCGCGTGCGGCGACGAGATCGACCCGCGCTGGCTGGCGGCGGCGCGGCCCGGGCTGGCGTTTCCCCGCGTCACCGGCGCGGCGCTGGCCTTCCACAGCGCCGCGCTCCCCGATCTGCTGCCGGGCTTTGGCAGCATTCCGGAACCCGCCGCCACCGCGCCTGACGTGCGGCCGGACGTGCTGCTGGTGCCTCTGGTCGCCGTGACCCTTGACGGCACACGCCTGGGCCAGGGGGCCGGCCATTATGACCGGACGCTGGCGGCGCTGGGCACCACGGGGCGCATCACCACCATTGGCCTGGCCTGGGACGTCCAGATCGCCGACGCCCTGCCCCAGGACCCCTGGGACGTGGCGCTCGACTGGGTCGCGACACCGACACGGCTGGTGGATTGCCGCAAGGCCCGGTAACAGGCGGGCATGGCTGCTGTCCCTCCTGAACCCTCGTGGCGCAAACCCGTCGGCATACTCGGCCTGCTGGCCTATCTGGCGCTCTATGCCGGGCTGGTGGCCTCCTGTGCCGCTGCGCTGGCGACGCTGCCGATGGCAGTGATGGTGCTGGGCTATGCCGTGGCCGGCGTCGCCTGGGTGCTGCCGCTGCGACCGCTGTTCCTGTGGATGAACACCGGGCATTGGACCCGCAAGGATGCACCGCGATGACCTTGGCAGCGGATGCCTGCATGACGATGGCCGAAGTGCGTGCCGGGGTCGATGCGCTGGATGCCGATCTGGTGGCGCTGCTGGCGCGGCGCTTTGCCTATATGGCAGCGGCGGCGCGCATCAAGCCCGACCGCGGCGCCGTGCGCGATGAAGCCCGCAAGGCGCAGGTGATCGCCAATGCCGAAGCAGCGGCAGTGGCGGCGGGGTTGCCGGCCGGGCTGGCGGCGGATTTGTGGGAAAGGCTGGTCGAAGCTTCGATCGCTTACGAACTGGCGGAATGGGACCGGCTGCGGGGATAGGTTGCTTGTTGAGTTGGTGCCAGCCCGCACCCCCGCCCGTCCACCCAGCGATAGCATATTGAAGTGGGTGGCCCGGCGGGAGTGCGGGCTGGCACCGACTTGCCAACAACAATAAACGCATGGCGCGAGTGACGGGGCTCGAACCCGCGACCTCCGGCGTGACAGGCCGGCGCTCTAACCAACTGAGCTACACCCGCAAGCGATGCGGAAGCGGCGGGATAGGCAGCGGCCCGGTGCCTGTCAAGCGATCGGTGGCGATTCCGTTATAAGAGACAGTTGCCGATCGACACAAACCCACGCGACAGCCGGGTTTTGCCCCGCCATGACCGGCCGCACTACCGGCGAATCCCGGCCAACGGGGATGACAGCGCCCGCCACGCCCGCTAGTCATGCCGCAAATGACCGCTGAAACCCCGAAATCTCCGATCGATCCGGCCGAAAGTGTCGCCCGTTTGCTGGCGCTGCTCGATGTCGAGCCGCTGGAGGCCGATCTGTTCCGCGGCCAATCGACCAACGCCGGCTGGATGCGGGTTTATGGCGGCCAGGTCGTGGCGCAGGCGCTGATGGCGGCCTCAAAAACTGTCCGGCCCGACCGGCTATGTCATTCATTGCACAGCTATTTTCTGCGTCCGGGTGATCCGGCCCATCCGATTGTCTACCGGGTGGAACGCGACCGTGACGGGCAGAGCTTTACCACCCGCCGGGTCATCGCCATCCAGCACGGCCGGCCGATCTTCAACATGACAGCCAGTTTTCAGTTGCAGGAACAAGGGCTTGAACACAGCTTCTCACACCCCAAGGTAACACCGCCGGAACAATTGACCAGCGAAGGCGAATTGATGGCGCGCCACGCCGACAAGGCGCCTGAGCCCTTCAAAACACTGTGGAAAACCCGCGAACGCCCGATCGAATTCCGCGCCGTCGAACATCTCGACCCGTTCAAGCCCAAGGTTCACCCGCCTCGCAACCACCACTGGTGCCGCCTCGCCGCCCCGGTCAGCGTCGCCCCCCCCGTCGCCCGCGCCCTGCTCGCCTATGCCAGCGACATGACCATGCTCGATGTCTGCCTGCTGCCCCATGCCATCGCCTGGACCAACCCCCGCCTGCAAGCCGCCAGCCTGGACCATGCCATCTGGTTCAACGCCACGCCGGACATGAATGACTGGCTGTTGTTCGACCAGGATTCGCCGGTGTCCGGCGGCGGCCGCGGCCTCAACCGCGGACTGATCTACACGCGTTCCGGCGCGCAGATTGCCAGCGTCATGCAGGAAGGTTTGATCCGCTATCGCGCTGATTGATATGGAAAAAATACCTCCCCAGCCCCGGCGTTTCAACCCGTTCACGGCGCTGGGGCCGGGCCTTGTCACCGGTGCCGCCGATGACGATCCTTCGGGCATTGCCACCTACTCGCAGGCCGGCGCACGTTTTGGTCTGGCGATGCTCTGGACGCTGTTCCTGACCTATCCGTTCATGGCGGTATTCCAGTTGATCTGCGCCCAGATCGCCCGGATCAGTGGCCGCGGCCTTGCCGCCAACATGCGGCGCAGCTTCCCGGCCTGGGTGGCGGCCAGCGTCGTCGTGTTGCTGCTGATCGCCAACACGCTCAACATTGCCGCCGATATTGCCGCCATGGGTGCCGCAGCGGAACTCGTCACCGGCCTGTCACGGCGCAACTTTGCCATCGTTTTTGCGCTGGGTTCGCTCACGCTGCAGATTTTTGTATCCTATCACAGCTATGTCAAGATATTGAAATGGTTGACCTTGTCACTGTTCGCCTATGTCGGTGTCGTGCTGCTGGTCGATGTGCCATGGCGCCAAGTGGTGGTGGCGCTGGTCTGGCCAGGGCTGCCGATGACCGGCGCTGCTGCGACGATGATCGTCGCTATCTTCGGCACCACCATCAGCCCCTATCTGTTTTTCTGGCAGGCGGCGCAGGAGGTGGAAGACATCGCCGCCCGCCAGGGCCGCCCGCTGAAGCATGACCGGATCAGCGCCCCCGCCGAGTTCCGCCGCCTGCGCATCGATACCTGGGGCGGCATGGCGTTCTCCAACCTGATCGCGCTCGCCATCATGCTCGGCACCGCCGTCACCCTGCACAATGCCGGGGTGACCAATATCGCCACCGCCGCCGATGCGGCCAAGGCGCTGCGGCCGATCGCCGGGGATCTGGCCTTCGCGCTGTTCGCCACCGGCATCATCGCCACCGGGCTATTGGCGATTCCGGTTCTGGCCGGCTCGGCTGCCTATGCCCTGTCCGAAGTCATGGGCTGGCGCACCGGGCTGGCGCTGAAACCGCGACAGGCCCTGCATTTCTATGGGGTTATCAGCCTCGCCACCCTCGCCGCTATCGGGCTGGATTTCGCCCATGTCGATCCGATGCAGGCGTTGTTCTGGAGCGCCGTGGTCAATGGCGTCGTCGCCGTGCCGGTGATGGTCGTCATCATGCTGCTGGCCCAGCGCCCGGCAGTGATGGGAATCTTCGCGCTGAAAGGCTGGACCAGCCGCTTCGGCTGGGCCGCGACGGCGCTTATGGCGCTGGCATCGGGCGTAATGTTCGCATCATTATGATCGTGTCCCGCCGCCCAGCACATGGGTGAAACGTTCCTCATCAATGCCGCCTTCCCAACGCGACACGACGATCGTTGCGACCGCATTGCCGATGAAATTGGTGAGTGACCGGCATTCTGACATGAAACGATCGACCCCCAGGATCAGCGCCATGCCCGCTACCGGGATGCTGGGCACGATCGACAATGTCGCGGCCAGGGTGATGAATCCGGCCCCCGTTACACCGGCAGCGCCCTTAGAACTGAGCATCGCCACGCCAAGCAGCAGCAATTGTTCGCCAAGTGACAGATGGATATTGGTCGCCTGGGCGATGAACAGCGCCGCCAACGTCATGTAAATATTGGTACCATCCAGGTTGAACGAATACCCCGTCGGCACGACCAGGCCGACAATGGGCTTGGGGCAGCCCGCCGCTTCCAGTTTGTCCATCAGGCTGGGCAGCGCCGATTCCGATGAACTGGTGCCCAGCACCAGCAATAATTCGGCACGCAGATAGGCGATCAACCGGAAGATCGAAAATCCCGCCGCCCGCGCCACCAGCCCGAGCACGCCGAGGACGAAGATCAGTGCCGTCAGATAGAAGGTGCCGACAAGCGCTGCCAGATTGGCGACCGTGCCGAGCCCATATTTGCCGATGGTAAAGGCAAAGGCTCCCAACGCGCCGATCGGCGCCGCCGCCATGAAGATCGCCACCAGCCGGAACACCGCCGCTGTAGCCGCATCGAGCACCGCCACCAGGGGTTGTGCGGGCGCGCCAACCAACGCCAGCGCGATGCCGAAGCTGATCGAAAAGAACAGGATTTGCAGCAGATTGCCTTCGGCAAAGGCCCCCACCACGGTGTCGGGGATGATCGCTGCCAGAAAGCCCACAATGGTGGCGTCATGCGCCTTGGCAACATAGCCGCTGACTTCCGTCGCCGACAGGCTGGCCGGATCGATATTCAGGCCGGCCCCCGGTTTGATCAGATTGCCAACGACCAGCCCGACGACCAGCGCCAGAGTCGAAAATGTCAGAAAATAGGCAAAGGCCTTGGCAGCGACACGGCCAACCGAGCCCAGATCACGCATGCCGGCAATGCCGGTGGTTATGGTCAGGAACACGACCGGCGCGATGACCATCTTGACCAGCTTGATGAAGGCATCCCCCAGCGGCTTCATCGCGGTGCCGGTCGCCGGGGCGAAATGGCCGATGGCACCGCCGATCAGGATCGCCAGCAGCACCTGCACATAAAGCTGCCGCCACAACGGGCGGCGCACGATCACCGGTGTGGGCGTGATGATGACGGTTCCCCCAACTGTTCCCGTCTTCATGCCGGGCGGCAAGCGCGGCGACAAGTCCGCAAACACCGGGGTTTGCATCGCCATGCCGCGCCGCTAGGTTGCCGCGCAGCGCACCTTGGGAGTTTCCGGCATGACCAACTTGACCCGCCCTGAAGGCACGCCGCCCGAGGACCTGCTGCTGTCACGCCGCAGCCTGGCCGGGCTGGTCGCCGCCGGCTACGCCGCCATCGCCGTTGGTGCCAATGCCGCACCAATCACTACCAGCACCGACGGCCTGGCCATCGACAGCGTCGTCATGACCGGCGGCCTGCCCGGCTATATGGCGCGGCCGGCGGGCAAGGGGCGCTATCCCGCGGTGATTGTCGTCAATGAAGTCTTTGGGCTGCACGAATATATCCGTGACATCTGCCGCCGCTTCGCCCGCGCCGGCTATGTCGCCATCGCGCCGGAATTCTTCTACCGCAATGATCCGGATCGGACGCTCGCCAAGACCATGGATTTCAAGGAAATCTTCCGCATTGTCGGTGCCGCCAAGAATGAACAGGTAATGGGCGATGTCGGCACTACGCTCGATTGGCTGACAGCCCAGGGCTTTGTTGACAAGAAGCGCCTCGCCATCACCGGCTTCTGCTGGGGTGGCGCTGTCACCTGGATGGCTGTGGCCCGTTTCGCGCTGTTGAAGGCCGGCACGGCCTGGTATGGCCGGCTGGCACCGCCCAAACCGGGCGAGCCGGTTACGGATGAGCGCAAATATCCGCTGGAACTGGCCGGCGAACTCAACGCGCCGGTGCTCGGACTTTATGGCGGGCTCGATAGGGGGATTCCCCTGAGCGATGTCGAGGCCATGCGCGCCGCCCTGAAGGCTGCCGGCAGCAAGAGCGAGATCATCGTCTATCCCGATGCCGAACATGGTTTTCACGCCGATTATCGTCCCAGTTACAATGAAAAGGCAGCGGCCGATGGCTGGGCGCGGCTGCTGGCACATTTCAAGGCCAATGGTGTCGGGCCGGGGCCGGCCTGACCATGGTCCTGCCCCGTCCGCCTGCCCTGGCAGGCCCCACCTCCAACAGCTTCATTTCGCAGCGCCTGCGGCTGCATTATGTCGATTGGGGCAATGCCGACGCACCGCCCCTGTTGCTGCTCCACGGCGGCCGCGACCATTGCCGAAACTGGGACTGGGTAGCGGCCGATCTGGCCCGCGACTGGCATGTTATCGCCCCCGATCTGCGCGGCCATGGTGACAGCGCCTGGTCGCCTGATGGCAATTACTCGATGGCGGCCTTCGTCTATGATCTGGCGCAACTGATCCATCAGCAAAAACTGGCACCACTGACCATCGTCGCGCATTCGCTGGGCGGCAATATCGCGCTGCGCTACACTGGGCTCTACCCGGAAAATGTCGCCAAATTGGTCGCCATCGAAGGCCTTGGCCCCTCCCCCAAACAGCGCGCCGAACGCGGCGAGGTGAGCGCCGCGAACCGGTTGCGTGGCTGGATCGATGAACAGCGGGCGCTCAGCCACCGCCTGCCGAAACGCTATGCCAGCATGGATGAGGCGCTGGCGCGGATGCAGGCCGAAAACCGCCATCTGAACCCGGAACAGGCCCGCCACCTGACGATCCATGGCATGCTGCAGAATGAAGACGGCAGCTACAGCTGGAAATTCGACAATTATGTCCGCTCGTTCAGTTCGGTGGACATCACCCATGAGGAGCTGGAGGGCCTGTGGGGTCGCATCACGTGCCCCACCCTGCTGGTCTATGGCGCCGAAAGCTGGGCTTCAAACCCGGCAGTTGATGGCCGGCTGGCGCTGTTCAAAACGGCGCGGGTGTCGCTGTACCAGAACGCCGGCCATTGGGTGCACCATGACCGCACGGCTGACTTTATCGCCGAATTACGCGGCTTTCTGGGCGAGGCATAGCGCATTCACGCTCCGCCGGGCGGTGGTGCAAGCTACCGAAAGTCCCAAAAGTCACACAGATCCCAGGTGACGGACTTTTGGACGAATTTCTTGTCCAGGATTTGTTGGTGTAGGATTTGTCAGTAATTCGAAAGTGTTGGCGCCTTCTGCGGATTTGCGATGTCAAAGAGCCGACGGGCGAATTGATAGCACAG
Source organism: Sphingomonadales bacterium (assembly GCA_025360285.1). GTDB lineage: Bacteria > Pseudomonadota > Alphaproteobacteria > Sphingomonadales > Sphingomonadaceae > Sandarakinorhabdus. The sequence goes on along the minus strand of JANYCM010000283.1, from coordinate 7,488 downwards.
ACAGCCTGTGTAGGACAGCCCAAGCTCCTCAGCGGTAAATTCCGCCGTCGGCCTGGCTCCAGACCCCCCAGACTCGATTGCGGTAAGCTTGAAATGGCTCCCTCCCCGCAGCGTCGACGGGGAGGGAATGCAATCAAGACGTGCGGCCGCCAGACAAGTACATCATTTCGGCGACGGCAGAACGCCCGGCTTCAGCGCGAGACAGGCTCGATATGTGTCGCCGCGCGCGTGTCGATCGGCCGTGTGTCGGTCGGCGCATAGCGGTCCTTGCAGACGCTGGTGATCTGTCCGTTGAGGATTATCGCCGCGGGGCCCTGACCGGTATTTTGCATTACGACGCGCAAGGTATAGACGCCGGGCGCTGTAAACGGCCCGGTGCCGAGGGCGCCATTGATCGACTTGATTCCCGCCAGCGGGAAATTGGCCCCGCCACCGCTGTTTATCGTGGTGGTGCTGGGAGGCGAGCTGGGGTTATCAATATAGGCAAAAGCGACGTCGTCCCCTGCCAGCTTGCCGGAAATAATCACCTTTTGCGGGATGGTGCATTGCTGCACGCGGATCTTCAGCGTGTAGGTGGCGAAGCCGTTCTGGAAATTCTGCATGGTGGTCGAGGTCGAAGGCTGCAGCCATTTCGCCGAACCGAGTGCCGGCGTGGACGTCCAGGCTGGATGCGGAACGCTGATCGCACCGGGAGTGAAGCTGCCGGTCGCGCCCGGTATACTGCTGTTGACCTGCCAGGGCGCCGTGCCGGTGCTGACGTCGATCGCCGCGACTTTGCCATCGATGCAGCGGCAGCATGGCAGCACAATTTCATTGCGCGAGGGCAGCGGCCTGATTGCATCCTGCGCCAGGGCCGCCGTTGAGAAGATACTTGCCGCCAACAGCAGCGAATTGAAACCGAAACGCACTGTGGTGATCATCATTGCCATCTCCGAATTTAAGAAAATCTGCGTCATCATGAGCAGACAATCCCAGTCGTTTCGCAGCGAGCAATGGTTCAATCAGCCGTCAGTTTTTCTTCGCCGCGGTAAGCCGAAACAGCCCTGCCCCGAACACGGAATCGCGGCCCGGCACGCCCAAATCCTTCGCCGCCGCCGCGACCTGGGCCTTCATCGCGTCAGGGTCACGCCCGCCGTGGCAGGCCGGCATGCGGAGCAGCGCGCCGGAGATGACAGCCGTGGCGAAGCTGGTGCCCGAGACGGCGCGCCGGCCGCCCGGCACCGCCGCATTCAGCCCGACGCCGACGCCGGCGACATCGACCCGATCACCCTGCGAAGCGAATTGATACCCACGCAGATTTTCATCGACCGCTGTCACCGCCAGGCTGGCCGGATGGGTGGCGGGAAACAGCACATGGCCCGTCGGACCGGCATTGCCCGCCGCCGCCGATACACACACGCCATTCTTGTGGATCGTATCAAGCATCACCCCGAGCAGCCGGTCTTCCGGGCCGCCGAACGATAGGTTGAGCACATCAGGCCGCAGCCGCGACGCCTCGTTCATCGCCTTGGCGAGATATGATGTGCGCGATAGCGACGCGCCATTCGCCGTTCCTTGGGCCGCCGGCCCGAAGGCGGCGAGGCTGGTCAGAGATGCCCCCTGCGCCGTCCCCGGATAGGCGCCGGTGCCAACCAGCAGCGCCGCAACGACCGTGCCATGTACGGCGGGCACCGGGTCAACACCGAAACTGCTCTGGGTGACCAGCACGCCGGCGAGATTGGGGTGGCCAAGATCGACCGGCGCATCGATCATCACGATTGCGCCCGACACCGTCGGTTGTTTTTCGGGAATGGCATGAAGGGCAAAGCGTTTCGGAAAGCTCTGGCCGAGCAATTGAAACTGGTAATCAGGCTGCGCCCACAGGACGCCGCGCTGCGCCTCCAGCCTGGCCTTGACCGCCGGCACGCTGTCCCCGGGCGCCAATTGGGCGACGACCATCACCAGCCCGGCCTCGTCCAGCAGCGCGGTTTCGATGATGACGACTTTGGCAGCGCGGGCCACACGATCGGCGCCCGCCGCGCCCGGCGCCATCAGGAAGATGATCTGACCGGGCAGATAATCGGCAATGACAGCGTCGCGCATTTCCAGCGTCGGCACCGCAGGCGCCGCACCTTTCAGTTTCTTCAAGGCGCCCAGCGCGACGCCAATGCCGATACCGATGCCGATGCCAGCGGCGGTGTTTCCGCTCCTTGGTGCTGCTTGCCCGTTGGGCCCCGCCTGCGCCAAAGCCGCCGTAGCAAGCAGCGCCGCCACGCCGGCGGTGATAACCCGCTTCATGCGGCCTTATCCGCAGCCGTCACCAGCGGCGAGGCGCGCAGCCGGGTGATCAGCGCTTGCAGCGCCGCCCCCTTGGCGTCCGACGACAGGGTGAGCGTGCCATCGCTTGGCCCGCCGACGATCGTCAGGCCTTCCTTGCCGAGCAACGCCGCAACGGCCGCCCAGCCCGCATCAGGGCGCAACTGCACCACGACATTGCCGGGGTGAACCCCTTCCGGCCCGGAGGCGAGCGCGTACTGAAGATCACCGACCTGTTTGTTGAGGCTGGCAATCTCCTGGCTGTTGCTGCGCTTCGTCGCCGCCAGATTGCCGATGAACACCGTCTGCCCGCCCACCGCCAGCATCAGCGACAAGGCAACGGCCGGGTGCCAGCGCTGCGGATTGAGAAACGCCAGCAGCTTGCCGAGGCCGGGGCGGGCAGGCGGGGCAGCGACCACCGCCGCTGGCTTGTCATCAATCCGGCCGAGAACGGCCGCCAGCCGATGGTCGTCCGGTTCCTGCTGAATGGTCACTTCCCTGCCCCCTGCTTTAAGTTTTTGTGCCAGATCATGAATTATCGACAGTTCAGCCCGAAGCTCTGACGATCGTGCCAAGGCGACTTCGACACGTGCCGCGTCCGCCGGTCCCAATGTCCTGTTGACGTAAAAGGGCAACAGCATTGCCAGTTCGTCATCGTCGGCGCTCATCGGGCCGCTGCCGCGTGCAGCGCCGCATCGGTCAGCCAGGTGAGTGCCGAGCGGCTGGGCAGGAAGAAATAGCCGCCGGCTTTCACGGTTACAAAACTTTGCATGCCATTGAGCTTGATCGGACCGGCCGGGGTCGGGATGGTGAAATCACGCGGCATCGTCGCACTAGTTACCGGATCAGGGCAATCGGCGCCAAAGATCGGATCAGGCTCGTTGGTCAGGCCATGAAAGCTGGAAGCATTGGCCCAGGCCTGCTGGACGAATTCGAACTGGCGCTCCAGATCGGCGCACACGGCGGCAAACACGAGGCCCTTTTCGGTGGTGCCGTCAGCTGATTGGCGCACATAGGCCCGGCCGCGCCGCAACAGGCGGTGGCGGTTGGTGATGATCTGTTCCTTGGCATCACCTGGCTGTTTGCTGTCGCGCGGATTACTGCGGCGGATATGGGCGCCAAAGGGGCAGGCCAGCCCCTGCGGATCATCGCTGCCATAGGTGAAATCATTGTCGGTCTCGGCGGCAAGACAGTCAGGATCGCCAGGCGCGGCGGAGTCCCGGTTGACGGGATTGCCGATCAGCGGCCGGCCGTTCGGCCAGCGCCCCATGAGCTTGGCCTTGATCCAATCCTTGTCCGGGAACTGCCCGATCAGCTTGTACAGGTCGCGATATGCCGTCTGGCTAGCGCCAGGGGCGTCACCGAGCAGTTCGGCAGCCTTGCGCGCGGTAAAAGCCTCAAACCCGTCAACATCCTGCACCAGCTCGCGGATGACGATGAAGGCACCGTTGCGGCCGAAATCGCGCGGGGCGGCACCCAGGCTCTTGTCACCAAAATCCGGAAAACGGCCGAAATCGCCATCCGACAGGATCGGCAGTTCGAGTGCCAGATCGGCTTCGGCCGGCAACAAGGGGCTGGGCGGGAAAAAGCCCTGGCCGTCCTTGTAGCCCAGAATGAATTCACCGGGTTCCAACAGATCACGCGCCGGCACATCGCGTGTCGATCGCTGGGTGCCGCGGATCACTGGTTGCGAAATGCCATCGCGATAACCGAAATGTTCAAAATCCGGCCGGGCCATATCGGCGGGGGCGCAATCGGTCTGGGCGATGACCGTGCCGCCATGGTTTTCAACCAGGCTGCGGTGAACCTGCGCCGCAAAGGCCAGATCATCCGGCGTTTCGGCATAGACAAACAGAATCGCTTCGGCAGTGCCATCGTGCCAGCGCCACTGGGCGGCATCCTGCGGGCCAAGATCACCCAATGTCCGGCCGCGCTGGTGCATGCCAAGCCGGAACGGGTAGGGAAAGCCCTGCAACAGTGCGTCGGGTTCGGCATTGGGCACCGGGAATTGCCCGAGGCCGGCGGCCGAACAGCCAAGAAACACCGCGCGCCGCGTGGCATTACGCGCGTCGGACTTGCCCAGCACGACCGGATCGCTATCGCCGTCCAACGTATCGACCGGCTGCGGCGCTGTATCATACTCCGACGCATCGCCGACCAGCGGGCGATCACCGAAAGTCAGGGTGAGCGAATGCGCCAGGCTGTAGCCATTGACCGTGCCGTCATGGCCATAATTCGGCACTATGACCCCTTGCGCCAGCAGGCCGCCCAGCATCGTCCCGCTATCGCTGGCCTCATCGCTGTCGAGCGCCAGGGTGGTGCCCCTGATCCAGCCCAGCCATTCGCCCAGTGCCTCGGCTCTGGGTAGTTGCAGCACCAGGCAGGTGGAAAAGGCCAGCTTTTTAAGGCCGCTGAACACCACCGCCTGGATTTCGTCAGTTTCGATGCGGTTATCGACGCGCGGCATTGATCCGAAACAGCGCAACCACTCCTCGGCCTCGCTGTTCGATCGGGCCCGGGCAACGCCGCTGTGGATCAGCGCATTGTTACGGATCTGATCAGTGGTCAGTGCCGGAAAGCGGCTGTACCAGAACGGCAAGATCTGTTGATGCAGGCGCACCCAGCGCTTGAAATTATCGCCCTGTTCGGCACCCAGAAAGGCAAGGTAACGCGTTTCAGGAAAGCCCTGCCAATTGCTCCACACCGCGGTCTGGCCCCAATGGGTGCGGGTGATGAAGTCTTCGAGGTAATTTTCCCAACTGCCGTCGAAGTTGGAATAAAATGCCGCCTTGTTGGTCCCCGGCACCCGCCACCAGCGCGCATAATGGATGGTGCCCATGTTGATAATGAAGCCGGGCCGGTAAAAAAACGCGATGATCATCCGGTTGGCCCACAGCGCAAAGGCATGAGCGAAGGCGCGCAACAAACCGGGCTTCATCTCGCCCAGCGCCAATATATGGTTCTGCGCAAAGCCGGGGGCATCCTCCATCCGGGCGATGGCGGCGATATGATCGAGCGGCGCCTGGGCCGGATCGATCCAATCGCGCTTTTCGGCGCGGCGGATGAGCAGGAAGAACAGGACCGGCGGGATGATCATCACTATAATGGTCGCCAGCAGCGCGCGCAGGCCGGTGCCGGTGTAGCGCCACAACAGCCCGGCGCTGGGATCATGGCTGGCAAATACCCAACAGAACCACGCCAGCAGCGCCAGCGCCGGGACCGTGACGATCAACCCTTCGCGCGACGCCAGAAACGCCATCAGCGTGCCAAGATAGGTTTTCGGGCGGAAGTCAGCGAGTTTCAGTTCGGCGGCCGTCGGCTTCAGGCGAAAGCCGTCAAACTGCTCGTCGGCGGCTTCCTGCAACAGCGCACGCTGTGACGGTGTCGCGGTCAGCGCCAGGCTGCGGTCCTGGCTGAGGATGCGCCGCACATAGGTCAGCGCCAGCATGGCATGGCTGCCTCGCGCGGCTTCGCTGGTCAGGAAATCGGCCAGCACACGTTCGACAAAGCTGGCAAACCGCGCCTGCCTGGCCACCGCCGCGACCGGGAATTCGGCAAGGCCATTATAGTTGAGGCCGTTCGCTCCCCAGGGCTTGCCGTGTAGATCGACGATATGGTCGGCAAGGAAGGTTGTCAGATCGCCGGCCTTATCAAAGCCGCATTGTGCCCAGATCGGCGTCAGCAGCGCTGCCGTTTCCCGCGCCAACAGGGCGACGGCCGCGGCTTGCGTACCGTCAACGCTCAATTCCCAGACGATATCGACCCCGGCTTCATGTTCGATGCTGGCAAGCGATGAAAAATGCACAATGCCGGTGGCATCCAGTGCCGCACGCATGGCGGCGCCGGCGGGATTGCCCAATGCAGCGAGTTGGGCGTCGATCGCCGCCTTTGTCACGCCAGGCGCCGCGCGAGCGATGATCAGGAACATCGACTGTTCCGCCGCCGGGGTGGCGAATGTCATGATAAGGTGGCGCGGGAACGGCCCTGTCCACTGCATCCGGCCAGCCTTGCCCCTGGCCACCTGCAAGTCCGGTGTTTTCAACAGCAGCGTGAACAGCGCGGTAATCTGTTCGATCGCCAGATGCTTGCCCATGCAGGTGTGGGGCCCGATGCCAAACACCAGATCGGGTTCCTGCCATTGACCATCGGCGCCGGTACGATCCGGCCAGAAACGTTTGGGTTCCGTCACGGCGCGGCGATCGCGCATCGCCGACATGGTCGAAACGATCAGCGTTGACCCCGCCTTGATGGTCTTGGCCCGCCCATCGACCATCACGCTGGTGTCCTGCGGGCAGTAACGCCATTGGCCGGGCGACAGCGCCGGGCTCAGCCGGCCGGCCTCCAGCACGATCCGGCGCATAGTGGGCAGATCGTCGGCGAGCGCCGCCGCCCGCGCCATTGCCATTGCCTCGGGCCGATCGAGCAACACCTGCAACATCCGCGTCGCCGCCAGTGTGTTGGTCGGGATGAAGCCCGTCGCCAGGCCGACGAGAATGGCGCGGATTTCAGCATCGGTGACCGCGCCTTGCTGCTGCAGAAGCACCAGCCGTTCGATCAGCGTCTCGCCCTCTGCGGGCAGCTTGCCCTGCCGGCACAGCAATTGCGTGCGCGCCAGCGCATCATCGATGACAAAGCGCAGCCGCCGCGTGCCATTCAGCGCCAGCGCGCGGGTTTCGGGCACGCCATAGGGATCGCCGAACAACAGCGCCGAGATGGCCATTGTCCAGTCGCCGAGCGCATCGACATCATCAAATTTCAGCCCGAAATAGCGCAGGCAGATTTCGGCCGGCACGCGCTTCAACAGATCTCCAACCACATCGATCCGCCCGGCGCTGTTTTCCAGCAGCGCCCCAGCAAAACGCGTCGAAAGCCCGGCGATCAGCGCGCCATCGTCCCGCCGGATCACCTGCTGCAAGATGGCGTGCAGCCGGTCATGTTCGGCGCCATCAAGACCAAGCAGGAAGGTTGCGCTCCTGACAGTTCGGCCATTTCAGGACCAAAGGGCGTGCGGAAATCATCAGGCCGCAACAAGATATCGCGCACCTGGGCATCTCGGGTGACGTGCAACAGGCCGGCCAGCGGCAGAATCGGCATGAAGGCCCGCGAAAAGGCGTAGATTGGCCCCAGCAGCGCCCCGGTGATCGCCGACTTGATGCGCGCCCAGCGCGATTTCTCCGCCAGCACATTGAAATC
>JANYCM010000264.1 GCA_025360285.1 Sphingomonadales bacterium | reverse complement strand
CATGGCGCTCGCCACCTGGTGGCAGGTGCGCCGCATGGCGCGCGCCGCCGGCGAAACCGCGCGCCGAAACACCAACAGCAACCGCGAATTCTTCCTGGCCGGTGGCGGGCTGAAATGGCCGTTCATCGCCGGATCGATCACCCTGACCAACCTGTCCACCGAACAGCTTGTCGGCATGAACGGCAACCAGATGCTGCTGCTCGCCTGGTGGGAATTGTCCGCCGTCGCCGGCCTTGCCATGCTGGCACTGATCTTCCTGCCGATCTATTATCGCAACAATTGCACGACGACGACCGAGCTTTTGCAGAAGAAATATGGCTCGAAGCATCTGCGCGCGCTTGTCTCGGCGCTGTTCTTGATCGGCAACATCTTCATCTATCTGCCGATCGCGCTCTACACCGGCGCGCTGTTCCTGCGCACTGTTTCGGGCGTCGATCTGCCGTTGCTCCCCCTCGCCGCCGTGCTTGGCATTGCCGGCTCGCTCTATGCCATTCTCGGCGGCCTGCGCGCCGTCGCGGTCTATGACACGATCGCCGGGGTCGGCGTGCTCGGCAGCGCGCTGGCGGTGATGTTCCTCGCCATGTCCGCCATCGGCTGGAGCTTTGCCGGAATCCCCGCGGAGCGCCTCAGCATGGCCGGCGGGCCGCACTCCCCCATCCCCTGGCCAACGCTGCTGACCGGCATGATCTTCATCCAGATGTTCTACTGGTCAACCAACCAGACCATCACCCAACGCGCCATGGCGGCGCCGAATTTGCGCGAAGGCCAGAAGGGCGTGTTTGCCGCCGGCGTCATCCGCATCCTCATCGTCCCCGCCATCGTCGTGTTGCCGGGGGTCGCCGCCTACAAGCTCTTCGGCGTTACGGGGGATGCCACCTACGGGCGTATCGTTGCGCAGGTGCTGCCGGCCTGGGCCTCGGGCGCGTTCGCCGCCTTCATGGCCGCGGCGGTGCTCACCCATTACACCTCGATCCTGAATTCGACGACGACGCTCTATGTCTGCGACCTTCACGAAAGCTATATCGATCCCAACCCCGATGTGCGGCGGCTCAACACGCTGATTTCCATCGGCTTTGTCGCGATTTCGATCCTGCTCGTCCCGGTTTATGCCGGTACCGCGTCGATCATCAATCTCGTCCAGCAGTTGAACGGCCTGCTGTCGATGCCGATCCTGTCGGCGTTCATCGTCGGGCTGGTCTTCAAGGGCGTGAAGGCCGAGGCGGTGATGGCCGCGCTGGCCTTCGGCGTCGGGCTCTACGCCATCTTCACCTGGGTCTGGACCCCGGTGCATTATATCCATCTGATGCTGGTAACGCTGCTGGCTTGCATCGGCGTGGCGCTGCTGCTCAACCGGCTGATGGGTGGCCACGCGCGGTTGGCGACGCGCTGATCCACGCCTCCGCCAGCGCCAGCGCGCGCGGATCATCAATATCGATCCAGTCATGCGCCGAAATATCGGTCACCGCCGCCCGGCCGCGCGCTGCCAGTGCCCGCACGCCATCGGACAGGCCGGGCGCCGGCAGCCCGGCCAGCGCGTTGGTCAATTCCGGCGTGATCAGGAACACCCCGCAATCATGCGCATCATAGGTACACAGCGATTTGCCGATCGCCACAATCCGCCCCTGCCGCGTCGCCACCCGCGTCACATCGGCTTCATCGGCCCAAGGGTGGCCCAACCGGCGGTCGATGCCCAGCACCAGCCCGGCATCGGCGCGCCCGGCCCCCGCCACTGCTGCATACAGCCCAGAGCTGGCGAGATGATCGGCCATCACCAGCAATGCCTGCGCCTCCAGGCGCGGCAACGCGGCAAGCACGGACACACCATTCGGCGATGCCCAATCCGCATTGAACAGGCTTTCGGCGCGGCCCCCCTGCCAGGCTGCCACCGCGGCCGTTACCTCATCGCTGCGATAGCCGGTGATGACCAGCGGCCGGGTCACCCCGGCCGCCGTCAACCGATCAAGAATATGGTGGATCAGCGGCCGCCCTGCCACCGGTGTCAGCGGCTTGGAGGGCGAAACCGCCCGAAGGCGGGTGCCCTGGCCGGCCGCAAGGATGATCGCCTGCATCAGCAGCGACCAACCCTCAATGCTTCAACGCACCACCGATAAAGGCTTCCAGCGCGCTATGGGCTTCATCGTCGGTCGATTGTACCGGCGGGTGCTTGCAGAAATAGGCCGATGGCTGAAGGATCGGCCCGGCGAGCTTGCGATCGAGCGCGACACGGGCGCAGCGGATCATGTCGATGGCGACCCCGGCACTGTTCGGGCTGTCTTCCACCGACAGGCGCATTTCCAGGTTCATCGGCACGCCGCCGAACATGCGGCCTTCCATGCGCAGGAAGCAGACCTTGTTGTCATTCTGCCAGGCGACATAGTCCGAAGGGCCGACATGGATATTGTCATCCTCCAGGCGGCGATGCGCCACCGACTGCACGGCTTCGGTCTTGGAAGTTTTCTTCGACGCCAGCCGATCCTTGTTGGTCATGTTCAGGAAGTCGGTATTGCCGCCGGTGTTGAGCTGATAGGTGCGATCCAGCGTCACGCCGCGCTTAGCGAACAGATCGGTCAGGGTGCGGTGGACGATGGTGGCGCCGAGCTGCGCCTTGATGTCATCACCCAGCACCGGCACACCGGCAGCGCGGAAGCGTTCGGCCCAGACGGGGTTG